>JBIOYB010000660.1:0-10844 GCA_044869915.1 Allorhizocola sp. | reverse complement strand
CCCTCCGGCCCGCGGATAGCGTCCGTGTTCTCCGGTTTGAATCCTTGAATGGTTTGGACCCCTTGAATGTGGACGGGTGACATGAATCCGAAGATGCTCGCGAAGCAGTTCGCTGCAGAACCAGGTGGGGCCATCATTGACGTGATTCGGTCGGCCGAAACGGGGGTCACCAAGGCCAAGGTCGTCGCGATCCTGGTCGCCGCCGGCGTGCGCAAGCAAGACGCGGGTGCGCGTTGGGACTCGGCGCAAAAGTACCTCAAGATTCACCCACACATCCGCTCCGCGAAGGGCAGCCAGCAATACGAATGGAGCACCGAACCAGTGCCATCGTCGGTCGCGTTGGACCGTTTGGAGGGCCAGCTACTCAAAAGCACGCCGAGCTGGTTCAAGCAGGCGCTCTCGGCGGTTGTCCGGGACAGCCTCGCCCGCAATGAGACGAGCGGCATTCACTCACAGATGACTTGGAGCGAACATCAACAGGCACAGCAGGCGCGGCTCATCGCCGAATTCGCCACCGCACTTGAGGACTCGCGCACGGATGCCGAAGGCCGGGAGTTGGCGAAGTGGTTAGCCCGGAAAATAGAGTCGGCGCGGCTTGAGGCGTTCGGGTCGGCTGGCGACATCGACAAATTCGACCCGGATGTCCACGAAGCCACGGCGCCCGACATTCGCCCCGGCGACGGAGTGGTGCTGCTCCGCCCAGGCTTCAGGTGGTATGGCGCAGACCATCCGCAAACCCTGATCAGAGCCCGCGTCCAGGCCAAATGATCGGGGCAGGCGGACGTGAAGTCTCAACTCGTAGACGGCAGCGGATGCAGGCTCCGAGACATCTTCTCCGGCCGACCGTTCAAGCTCGACTATTTTCAGCGCGCGTATGTATGGAACCCGCCGCAAGTGCGGTGCCTGATCGAGGATCTCATCTCATGCTTCATCGAAGAGTGGAGCCCAAGGCACCGCCCGGAGCATGCCCTCACTTACACGCCTTACTTCTTGGGCCCGTTCGTCAGTTACGTCAGAGACGGCGAGCGTTATCTCGCCGACGGGCAGCAGCGGATCATCACGCTGACCTTGCTCATGCTTCGCTTGCGGCGTCTGGCGAAGGAGCAAGAACTCCCTGACACCGCGTTCAACCTGGAATTCCTCGTCGCGAAGCCGGCCATAGGTGGGCGTATCTTCGCGATTGATGTCGAGGACTACAGGCACCATTTCGAAGGCATCTGGTCTGGAAGCGGATCGGGCACGGACGCTCAGGATCCGAATGTCAGTCATTTTCACAAAGCCTACGAGGAGCTCTCGGTAGGGCTGTCGGCTGACCTGCCCGACGAGGCGCTGGAGCACTTCGTCATATGGCTGCTCGACCGCGTTTCGCTGGTGGAGATCGACGCCAAGGATCATCGGAGAGCGTGGAAGATATTTCAGTCCATGAACTGCCGTGGCGTCAAGCTGGAACCGATTGACTTCCTAAAGGGTTATTTCCTCAGCGACAGCGGATCCAGCCGGATGCAGGTCGAGGCGACGTGGCAGCGCATGTTTAAGCGCCTCGAACGCATTGACAAGCAGACGCCACCCAGTTTCATGACGACAGTGCTCCGCGCGCTCTACAGCGATATCGAGCCCGTTTCCGATGCCCCAGACCTCACCGATGCGACCCATGAGTGGGTGCGCCTTCACGAGAAGAAGATCTGGCCAAGCCTGCGCGAAGGGGACCGATCAGAGTTTGTCATTTCCACCCTGGATCCCCTGAGCAAGGTATACGTGCGCTTGCTTACCGCCGCGCGCGAGTTCGAACCAGCGTTGCCCTCGGTCTACTTCAACTCGCGTCACAGACTGGAGACCCAGTTTGAACTTATGCTGGCGTGTTGCCGGCCAGGCGAAACGGAACGGATGTGGCTGCCCAAGGCCAAGCTGGTGGCGGACTTTGTCGACTTCTTGTTCGTCCTACACGGCGTTAACAACGACATCTTGACCGATCTAGATTTGCGACAAATGTCCACCAGGCTGCTGCCTCAGCTCTGTAAGGCCGTAAGCCCAGCCGACGTACAAACCATTCTCGCCACCGAACATGACGGGTTCGACATGGAACTGTCGGCAGCTTTGGAACTTCGATGCCGCAGCGACAACAAGGCCTTCGTCCGCTACCTGCTCGCGCGCATCACCGCGTGGCTCGACCTCGGGGCACAACGCGGCGACTTTATCGCGCAATACCTAGAGCTCGACGACAGCGGTGTGCCCCGGTTTGAGATCGAACACATGTATCCCAACGCTTTCCACACCTACGGCCACGTTACGCAAACTGAGTACACGCTACAGCGGACCCGGTTCGGCGCACTGCTGTTGCTCGACGGCTCGACTAACTCGGGGCTTGGCGGCCTATCACTCGAGGACAAGATCCATCTGTATCACGGCCCCTCGGGCAACCTTCTCGCCGCCTCGCTTCATCCGGCGACATACGAACGTGGAAACGCGAAGTTCAAACGGTTCGTCAAGGCGGAGCAACTGCACACCCGATTCACGTATTTGCCGCCCGATCACGAAATGCTCCCGTTCGTCGAACAACGGTGCGGCCTGTATCAGGCCATGGTGGAGCGGATTTGGGATCCCATCCGCATCGGCATATTGCCGGCGAAGCCCCAACCACCGAGCAAGTCCGGGCCGCGCACGCGCCGCAGCTACGGCGTCGAGTTCGGCGAGCTGGTGCGCTCGGGTCTCATCGTAGATGGCGACGTCCTGTCCGGCACGCTACTTGGCAAGAGCTACAGCGCCACCGTCCTGGCTGACGGCCGCATCCGGACGCATAGCGGTGGTGCCTTCGACTCGCCGTCCCGCGCCGCGATGGACACGCTCGAGCGCATGTCGTCGAACGGGTGGACCTTCTGGCACCTGAAGCGGACCGGCGTGCGGATCGATTCCATCCGCGACGCGTATCTTGCGCGCAGCTAGCGGTTAGCGGCGGCGTTGCGTGGCGGCTCGGGCGAGGAGGCGCATGGCATAGGGGGCGTCGTGGGCGAGGTAGCGGCCCGCGAGGCGGCCCGGCTCCTGGGCGAGGCGGTGTGCCCATTCCAGGCCCGACCGCTGCATCCAGAAGGGTGCCCGCTTGGTCTCGCCGGCCACGAAGCCCACGGCCGCGCCGCATCCCAGAAACCAGGCGGCCGGCATGTGCGGGCGGAGGTCGGAGATTACCCGCTCCTGCTTGGGGAAGCCCAGGCCCACAAATACGAGATCCGGCTTGGCCTCGATGATTTCCTCGAGGATCATGGGATAGGTGTCGGGGTTTCGCTCGAAGCCGAACTCGGGCGCCTGATGCCCCGCAACGGACAGCCCCGGGCACGATGCCGCGAGCGCGGCCGCCGCCCGTTGCGCCCCATCGTAGAGCGGCGCCGGTTGCCCGCCCAAAATGTAGATTGACCGCCGCGCCCGGCCCAGTGCCGCGCTCAGTGTCCAGATGAGACCGGCGCCGGTGACCCGTTCGGGCAGTGGTGTGCCGGACAGCCGTGACGCCCACACGAGCGGCATGCCGTCGGCCACGACGAGGGTGGCGTCGGCGAAGAAGCCGCGCACCTCGGCCGCGAGCCGCCCGTTGCGGTTGGCAAGGCGAAGGATGTCCACGTTGGGGGTGACGATGCGCCCGCCCTGGCCTGCTTCCAGCCCGACAAGGACGCGGTCGGCGACGGCCTCCTCCGTGACCGGGTCGAACCACTCGCCTCCTATGCGGACCCGCCGACCATAAATCGTCCCGGCAAAAACCATGAAAACGGACTTTACCGGCAAATCGTTACACTCGACGTGAAGACACGGGTGCGGGTTCTCTACGTCGGCGGCTTGGGCCGAAGCGGTACCACATTGATTGAGAGGGTTTTGAATGAACTCCATGGGGTGAGCGCGCTTGGCGAGGTCGTGCACCTCTGGCAGCGCGACATCCGCGACGACGAACGTTGCGGCTGCGGGGAACGCTTCAGCTCATGCGCCTTCTGGCTCGAGGTCGGCGCGGACGCCTTCGGCGGATGGGAGCGCGTCGATGTCCATCGCATCCTCGCCCTCAAGGAACTCGTCGAGCGTACCCGCCACATTCCGATGCTCGCATCCGGCAAGCGCGGCGATTTCAGCGCACTGGCAAGCGAATACGCCTCTTACTACGCTCGGGTCTACGAATCGGCCGCCCGCGTGGCCGGCGCCGCCGTGGTCATCGACTCATCGAAACACAGCGCACTGGCTCATTGCCTCCGATATAGCGAGGATATCGATCTGAGGGTCCTTCATGTGGTACGCGATCCGCGCGGCGTGGCCTACTCGTGGACCAAGACGGTGGCACGGCCGGAGACCGACGGCCGGGACGAGATGACGCGCTATACCCCCGCCCGCAGTGCGGTCCTCTGGAACGCGCACAACGCCGCGTTCGGCCTCCTGCGCCAGCGCGGTGTGGCGGTGCGCCGCCTGCGCTACGAGGATTTCGTCGCCCATCCCCGCGAAACGCTGCACAAGGTAGCTGCGTTCATGGGCATGGACACGTCCATGTCCGGCTTCGACTTCCTCCGGCCCGACGGTGTCGAGTTAGGACAGTGCCACAGCGCGGCCGGCAATCCCATGCGCTTCCAGACAGGACTGGTCCGGCTCCGGACCGACGAGGCCTGGCGCAGCGCGCTTCCACCACGCCAGCGCGCGCTTGTCGGTGCGGTCTGCGCGCCGCTGCTGCGCTCCTACGGATATGGGCTCATCTCATGAGGTACCAAATAAGCTATCCAAGCGTCGGTGTGGTCATCCCCACGCGCAACCGACCGCAGTTGCTCAGGCGCGCGATAGATGCCGTCCGCGCGCAGGACTACCCGGGCCCGCTGCGCGTCATCGTCGTCTACGACCAGACGGAGCCGGACTGGCGCCTGGCCGTCGCGGACGATCCGGCCGTGATGGTCCTGGCCAACTGGCGCACACCGGGCCTGGCCGGCGCGCGCAACACGGGCATCATGGCACTCGACACCGACCTCGTCGCGTTCTGCGATGACGACGACGTGTGGCACCGCGGCAAGCTGCGCAAGCAGGTCGCGTCGATCAGGGAGGCGCCGTTCGCCACGTGCGCGATCGAGGTCGAGTTCGAGGACCGCGTGCACGCCCGGCTGGCCTTCACGGGCCGGGTCACGATCGACGACCTCGCCCGGTCCCGCATGGCGATGCTGCACTCCTCGGGCTTCCTGATCCGGCGCGAGCTGGTCCTGCCCGGCGGGGCCATCGGCCCGGTGGCCGAGGACGCGCCCGGCAGCCAGAACGAGGACTGGGATCTGCTCCTGCGCGCGGCCCGGCTCGCGCCCATCGTGCACGTCGACGAGCCGCTCGTGCGTGTGCTCTGGGGCCGGACCTCCTTCTACTCGGCCGAGTACGGCACGAAGATCTCATCCTTGCGCTGGATGATGGCCCGCCACCCGGAGATCGTGGGCTGCCGTCCGGGCGCGGCCCGCGTCTACGGCCAGCTGGCGTGCTGGTCGGTGGCGGCGGGCGACCGCAAGGGCGCGTGGCGCTGGACCCGGCGGACGGTCAGGGCAAACTGGCGCGAACCGCGGGCGGTCATCGCGCTGGCCGCGCTCAGCCGGGTCACCTCCGTCGAGAAAGTGCTCAGCACACTGCACCGGCGGGGGCACGGGATATAGTCCTGTTGGAAATTGTTGGAACGCGAAGGGTATTGTCGGTAGCCGTGAAGAGGGTACCGATGAAGCTCGCCGACGGCCGTGAGCTGATCTACTTCGACGAGCGCGACGACGCCATCCGGGCGCTCATCGACCACCGGGAGCTGCCACCACCGCCCGCCCCCGCCGAGCTGCGCCACGACCCGCTGACCGGCGACTGGGTCGCGATCGCGGCGCACCGCCAGGCGCGCACGTTCCTCCCGCGCACCGAGGACTGCCCGCTGTGCCCGTCCCGCGACGGGCGGCTCACCGAGATCCCGGCCGACGACTACGACGTGGTCGTGTTCGAAAACCGGTTCCCCTCCTTCGCCGGTGAGCGCGGGCGGTGCGAGGTCGTGTGCTTCTCCCCCGACCACTCCGCGAGCTTCAAGGACCTGCCGGTCTCGCGCGTGCGCACGGTCCTGGAGGCCCTCGCCGACCGCACGGCCGAGCTGTCCGGCATGCGCGGTGTGGAGCACGTGTTCTGCTTCGAAAACCGGGGGGAGGAGATCGGCGTCACCCTCCACCATCCCCATGGGCAGATTTATGGGTACCCCTACGTGGCGCCCGTGACCGCCCGCTACCTGGAGGCCGCGCGCCGGCACACCGGCGGCAATCTGTATGGCGACCTGTTCGCGCTGGAGCGCGCCTCGGGCGAGCGCGTGGTCGCGAGCAACGACCTGTGGACCGCGTTTGTCCCCTATGCCGCCCGCTGGCCATATGAGATCCACCTCGCGCCGCACCGCCAGGTCGCCGACCTGTCGGAGCTCACCGAGGCCGAGCGCGACGCGTGCGCGCCGCTCTGGCTCGAGCTGACCCAGCGCCTCGACGGGCTGTTCGGCCTGGCCATGCCCTACGTGGCCGGGTGGCATCAGGCACCCGTGCGCTCCGACCGCGACCTGGCCTGGCTCCATCTGCGCATCCACTCCTCCCGGCGGGCGCCCGGCAAGCTCAAATACCTCGCCGGTTCGGAGTCCTCGATGGGCGCCTGGGTCAACGACGTGCCGCCGGAGCAGGCCGCGGCCGCACTGCGGGCGGTTGTCGTACCCAACTCCTAAGCTCTTCCCTGTGAGAGTTGAGGTCGAGCCGCACATATCGCTCAATGTCTTGACCACCGAGGGGTCGGGGCGGCCGTTCGTTCTCGTGCATGGGCTTTCGTCCAACGCACGGCTGTGGGGCGAGGTCGCGGCCGCCCTGGGCCGGGCCGGCCATCCCACGTTCGCGATCGATCTGCGCAGCCACGGCGAGTCCGACCCGGTCGACAGCGGCCATGACACGACCACCGCCGCGTCCGACGTCGCCACCGTCATCCGCGCCCTCAGCCTCGACCGGCCGGTCGTGGCCGGCCAGTCGTGGGGCGGCAATGTCGTGGTGAGGCTGGCGGCCGAGCACCCCGAGCTGGTGGGCGCGCTCGGCCTGGTCGACGGCGGGTGGATCGACCTGCGGTGGGCGTTCGACGGCAGCTGGGAGGCGTGCGAGCGCGCGCTCCGTCCGTCCAACATGGACTCCGTGTCGGTCAAGACGCTGCGCCAGTGGGTGGGCAAGTCCCACCCCGGCTGGTCGCCGGCCGCGGTCGAGGCGACGCTGGCCAACTTCCGGGTCCGCGCCGACGGCACGCTCGAGCGGCACCTGTCCATCCCCAACCATATGCGCATCGTCCGGTCCATGTTCGACGATCCGCCGATCGCCGACCTGCTGCGGATCACCGCGCCCGCGCTGTTCATGCCGGCGCAGTCGCCCGACAGCGAGCGCGGCCAGCGCATCGCGGCGACGGCGGGCAAGCTGCCCTCGGCGACCATCGAGTGGTATGAGGGGGGCGACCACGACCTGCACGCACAACAGCCCGACCGGGTCGCCGCCGACCTGCTCAAGCTGGCCGCCTCCCGGGACGGGCTGCCATGACCAGGTTGCTGGTCATCATGGGCTCGGGCGAGACCACGCCCACCATGATCAAGCCGCATCGCCGCATTTTCGAGTCGCTGGCACCCGGCTGCGGCGCGGTCCTGCTCGACACCCCCTATGGGTTCCAGCTCAACGCCGACGAGATCAGCGCCCGCGCGGTGGGCTATTTCGCGCAGAGCGTGGGCCGCGACATCGAGGTCGTCTCGTGGCGCACGCCACCGGCGCAGGCGCTGGAGCGGGAGCGCGCGCTCAGCGCCATCCGCTCGGCCGGCTGGGTCTTCGCCGGGCCGGGCTCGCCGACCTATGCCCTGCGGCAGTGGCGCGACACCGAGATCCCGTCGCTGCTGGCCCGGGCCGAGGTGCTCGTGTTCGCCAGTGCGGCCGCGCTCACGCTGGGCTCGCACTGCATCCCGGTCTACGAGATATACAAGGCGGGCGTCGTGCCGCACTGGGAGCCGGGGCTCGACCTCTTCCGCGAGCTGACCGGCGTCCCGGCGGTCGTGATCCCGCACTACGACAACGCCGAGGGCGGCCACCACGACACCCGCTTCTGCTATCTCGGCGAGCCACGACTGTCCTATCTGGAGAGGCAGCTGCCGCCCGATGCCGTCATCGTGGGCGTCGACGAGCACACCGCGCTGTTCTGCGACCTCGACGCGGGCACGGCCAGCGTCGTGGGCAACGGCGTGTTGACGTTGCGGCGCAACGGTTCGAGCACCCGCTTCGCCGCCGGTGCCGTGCTGCCGCTCACGTTCGACGTGCCTTCCGGCACGGCCGCCGCACCGGCGCCCGCGGCACCGGCAGCGGCCCCCTCCACCCTGACCGCGCCGGCCGGCGCCGTCTCGCTGCGCGGCGCGGCCGACGAGCTCGAGGCGCACTTCATGCTCGCCCTGTCCAATCGCGACTTCGACGGGTGCGTGGCGGCCGCGCTGGAGCTCGAGCAGACCCTCGCCGACTGGAGCGGCGACACGCTCACCTCCGACGATGGCGAGCACGCCCGCGGCCTGCTGCGCGGCATGATCGTGCGGTTGGGCACGCTCGCGGTCGACCCCGCCGCCGTCCTCACCCCGCTGGTCGACCGCATGCTCGCGCTGCGGGCACGGGCCCGTGCCGACCGCGACTTCGCCACCTCAGACCGCGTGCGCGACACGCTCACCGAGGCCGGCATCGAGGTGCGCGACACCCCTGACGGCACGGCCTGGTCGCTCGCGGTCTAAGGGCGACCCCGCACTCTGTCCGTCAGTGCTCCAAAAAGGACCGCCGACCGGGGAAGGGGACGGGCATGACGCGCCGCGCACTGCTCATCGGCTCGCAGACATTCGGGCTCGTCGGCGTCGCCGGCGATGTGGCCGCGATGGCCGCGGCTCTGGGCCGGCGCGGATTCGGTGACATCCGCCGGCGCGAGGGCACCGCCGCCACGCGAGACGGCATCGTCGCCGCATACGAGGGGCTGATCGCCGACACGACCGCCGGGGATGTGGCGCTGGTCTACTATGCCGGGCACGGCCAATACCTCCATCCGGTGCGCGGCGAAGCCGACTCGTTCGCTCAGGCCAACCGGCAATTCATCGTTCCGTTCGACTACGACGACAAGCCCGGCGCCGACTTCCGTGGGATCACCGCCCTCGAGCTGTCGGTGCTCCTGAGCCAGCTCACCAAGAAGACTCGCAACGCCGTCGTGGTGCTGGACTGCTGCCACTCCTCGCTGATGTCCCGCGACCGGGGTGAGATGCGCATCCGCCAGCTTCGCCGGGGCATCCGCCACAGCCTCGACGCGCACCTGAAGCAGCGCATCGCTGCGGGCCTGCGGATCGATCTGCTCGACCCGGTGAGCAATCGGCACGCCGTGCGCCTGGTCGCCTGTGCCCGTGGCCAATACGCCTACGAGGGGCCCAGCGAGACCGGATCAGACTATTCCGGTGTGTTCACGAGCTCGCTCATCGCGGCGTTGGACGAGGCCGAGGGCGCGCGTGTGACGTGGTCCATGTTGATCGGCCGGGTGCGGCAGCTGGTGCAGGCCAGGGAGCCACACCAGCGCCCCGAGGCCGAGGGGCCGTCCGACCGGCTGCTGTTCGAGACCGAGAGCGATGACGCGCCCGGTTCGCTGCGCGTGACAGCGGGCAAGGACGGCCGCGTCTGCCTTCCCGGCGCGCCGCTGCTCGGTGTCCAGCTCGGCGACGAGTTCGCCATCATGCCGCCCACGGCGGCCGGTCCCGCCGCAAGCGACCGGATCGCCACCGTCCAGATCGACCGCTGCTCCGCCTCCGAGGCCAGCGGCAAACCCGTTTTCGCCGGGCCGGGAGCGGCGCTGCCGGTGCACGCCCGAGCATTCTGGACCCTGGCGGTGGCGCCCCGCATAGCGGCACGCGTGCCCGACGCCATCGCGGCCAAGGTGCAGGCGAGCACCTTCGTCCGGGTCGCCGAGCCGGGTGAGCCGGCTCCGCTGGAGGTGACCATCGACGCGGACGGCGCGATGACTTTGCGTGACCGGTTCGGCCCGCTGCACGCCGCCCGCCGGCCGGGTCCCGAAACCGCCTGGGAGGTGGTCGCGGACCTCAATCGTTGCGCCCGGGCCATCACCCTGCGCACCATTCGCGAGGAGTCGGGCTGGGCGATCGACTCGCCGGTGACCGTCGAGTGGGGCCTGGTGCGCGCCGGGCGGCCCGATCCGCTTCCGGTGTCGGGCGCCGCCGTTTCCCTCGGTGACGCGGTCTATATCAAGGTGCGCAACGATTCTCAGGATTACATCCGTCTGTCGTTAGTGGACATCGGGGTGGCATATGGGATCACCTTGCTGACCTCGGACACGCCGGCGGGGTCGGTCATCGGGCCGGGCGGCGAATACGTCTACGGATATGACTATCGCTATGACCGCGTGGCGGGCGTCTCCCCTACCTGGCCCGAAGGGCTCGATCCCGGGCTCGCCCGCCCGGAGACGGTCCTCGCGTTCCTCACCAACGAGCCTCAGGACATGAGCGTCCTGACACAGCCCGGCGTCCTGAACGTTGACCGGAAAGGCATGTTGTTGAAGGGCTCGCCGCTGACCCGGGTGCTCGCCCATCTCAGCGCGGGCGTCCGCCGCGAGCTGGGGCCGATGGCCAGCTTCTTCAGCGTCCGCTCCATCGAGTTCGACCTCCTGCCGTGAGCCGGCCAGCCGCCGTGCGCCGCCATCGCCCGTGCCCTCGGCGCCGGATCCGCGCTGCTGGGCGAGGTGGCCGCGGCGCATCGCCGGTCGGCGCCGGATCCGCGCTGCTGGGCGAGGTGGCCGCGGCGCATCGCCGGTCGGCGCCG
>JBIOYB010000659.1:0-2915 GCA_044869915.1 Allorhizocola sp. | reverse complement strand
CGCCGACACGATCGCCCAAGCGGTCGGGATCCCGAACGACAGCCCAGAGCGGATCAAAGCCGGCCTGCAGTACACCCTCTCCCAAGCCGCTGACAACGGGCACTGCTACCTCCCCGAGCCTGATCTCACCCGCGAGGCGGCGAAGATCCTGGAGGTCGACCGGGAGCTGATCGGACCCTGCCTGGATGAGCTGGTGAGCGACGAAGGTGTCGTCCGTGAACCGCTGCCGGCCAGCGACGATGCCACCGGCAGCACCGTTGCAGCGGTCTACTTGGTGCCGTTTCACCGCGCCGAGCGCTCCCTCGCGGGTGGGCTCCTGGACCTGCTGCACTCCAGCCACGAACGGCTGCCCGCATTCGCCCAGGTGGACTGGTGCAAGGCGCTGGGATGGCTACGGGACCAGACCGGCCAAGACCTGGCGCGTGGGCAGCAAGATGCCGTCAAGCTCGCGCTCACCAGCAAGGTCGCGGTGCTGACCGGCGGGCCGGGGTGCGGCAAGAGCTTCACCATCCGGTCCATCGTCAAGCTCGCCACGGCTAAGAACGCCACGGTGGTGCTGGTCGCACCCACCGGCCGAGCCGCCAAGCGCCTAGCGGAGCTGACCGGCGACGAGGCCTCCACCGTCCACCGGCTGCTGGAGCTGCAGCCCGGCGGCGAGCCCAAATACGACCGCGACAACCCCCTCGACGCCGATCTGGTCGTGGTCGATGAGTGCTCGATGATGGACGTGATCCTGGCCAACAAGCTCATCAAGGCGATCCCCGAGGGAGCGCACCTGCTGCTCGTCGGCGACCTCGACCAGCTCCCCTCAGTCGGCGCCGGCGAAGTCCTGCGCGACCTACTCGCCGCCAACACCATCCCACGGGTGCGCCTGACCCAGATCTTCCGCCAAGCCCAGCAGTCCGGCATCGTCGTCAACGCCCACCGCATCAACCACGGCCAGCCCCCGCAGCTCACCGGCTTTCGCGACTTCTACTGGTTCACCTGCGACCCCGCCGAGGACTCCGGCCTGCACCCAGCGGAGGAGACCGCCAAACTCGTCGTCGACATCGTCGCCCGCCGCATCCCCGCCAAATTCGGGCTCGACCCAGTCTGCGATGTTCAGGTGCTCACGCCAATGCACCGCGGGCCAGCCGGAGCGGGCAACCTCAACGCCCTGATGCAAGAAGTACTCACGCCGCAACGCGACGGGACGCCGGAGAAGCGCTACGGCGATCGGATATTCCGCGTCGGGGATAAGGTCACCCAACTGCGCAACAACTACAACAAAGGCAAAGCAGGCATCTTCAACGGCACCGTCGGGACCGTCACCGGCCTCTCCCTCGAAGAGCAGACCCTCACCGTCCTCACCGACGAAGACGAGCAGGTCGACTACGACTTCGCCGAACTCGACGAACTCGCCCACGCCTACGCCATCACCATCCACCGCTCACAAGGCAGCGAATACCCCGCCGTGGTCATCCCGCTCACCACCTCATCCTGGATGATGCTCCAACGCAACCTGCTCTACACCGGCGTTACCCGGGCCAGGCAGCTCATCATCCTCGCCGGATCCCGCCGCGCACTCGCCCAAGCCGTCCGCACCCCCGGAGCCGGCCGCCGCCACACCACACTCACCCACCGACTCCAACGCATCAAATGAGCGGCAGCAGCCGGCTGGATGCGGTGGCACAACTTGTGTTGGGCATCGCGTTCGACGCCGCATGCTCACGTCGTCGTGTACATGTCAACGACAGCGATCGCCCGTGCTGTCGGGACGTTTACACGCAAGGGTGAACTTACTACCTGCTATGCCGACGTCCGCATAGGACGAAGAACCTCGCGACGTTCATGTCGGTCGGGTCGACGCTGGTGAGGTTGTGGATCAGCGCGTGCCCGAGGTCGAGGTTGGCGCCGTGTGCCTGGTCGGTCATCTCGCGCAGCTGTGCATCGCGCTCGCGCTTGGCGACCGCCACCGGGTCCACGGGTTGCTTGGCCGCGCGCGTGGTCTCTTTCTCCTTGGCGGCCGCGGCGGCCTTGGCCTCGAGTTCGTCGTGCGTGCGCTTGATCGCGGTCTTGACGAGCTCGCGGTAGAGCGGGCGGTCGACGATGATCGGCCGACCCGCACCGTCGAACTCGATCAGGACGCCGGCTGCGCGGGCTTGGTCGACGTCGGCGTCGCTGAAGCGGACTTGCGGCGGGCCGTAGGCGTAGCGGTCGAGCTGCTTGTGGAGCTTCTCGGCCTGCTCGTAGAGCTGCTCGGTCTTCTTGCCCAGGCGCAGGTCGGCGATCTCGCGGCTGCTCGCGGAGTGCAGGTAGGCGGCGAACACCTTGCCGTCACCGCTGTGCGTCAGCGCGGCGTCGAGCACCCAGCTGGGCTCGCGGGTGAGGCGCTCGGCGGCCCACGCGTTGCCGTCGTCGAGGTACGCGGTCACGGCGTCGAGCAGCCCGGGGGCGACGTTGCCGATCGCGCGGAGCTGGTCGACGGCGGCCAGGTGGATGACGTCTTCGCCGACCAGCTGCTGTGCACGCTCGGGGAGTTCGAGGATCTTCACTCGTGCGGACACGCGGTTCTTCGGCCAGCCGAGCGCCTGCGCGGCGCCGTCCTCGGTCCGGCCGCGGTCGAGCATCGCCTTGACCGCGCGCGCCTCCTCGTAGGGGTTCAGCTGCTTGCGGGTGATGTTCTCGACTGCGCCGTCGGCGTCCTCGGTCACCGCGTCGCGCACGACGACCGGGACGACGTTCAGGCCGAGCGAGCGGGCCGCGGCGGGTGGAAGCCGGCGACGAGCTCAAACGCTTCGCCGTCGTTGCGCACGACGACGGGCACGAACATGCCCTGCAGCTCGATCGAGCCCGCGAGCGCCTTGACGTGCTCGGGATCGAGGTCGCGGACGTTATCGGGGACGCGGATGCGACGAGCGCGATGTGTCGCCCGG
>JBIOYB010000658.1:0-4123 GCA_044869915.1 Allorhizocola sp. | reverse complement strand
CGGGACGTAGTGAGCGAATTCGCTGTTGAGCCGCAACAGTTCGCGCCGGATCGCGGCCGCGATGACTGCGGCGTCGCCGGCCGCGCCTGGTGCGAGCTCCACGGTCACGCGCAGGCAACGGTTGCTGTCGGCGTCCTCCGGCGTCTCGAGCACGAACTTGCCGGTGACCCAGTCGCTGACGGGCGCCTGCTCCAGCGCCACGGTCACGTTTTCCGGATAGATGTTGGCCCCGAACAAGGAGACCGTGAACAGCGAGCGCCCGAAGACGAAGACAAACGGTAGCTCCGGCGTCCGGTGCCGCGGCGTGAATCCGTTTTCAAGACAGAAATCCATCATCTGCCGGTACTCGACGAGCCCGCCCTCGTCGGCGATGTGATACCGGATCAGCGGGATGCCGTTGTCTCCAGAAAAAGCCAGCGTCCCATCGATTTCCTCGAAGAAGCGGCTTGCCGGATCATATTGTGCCAGCGTGGGCAGGCGATCGGCGCCGCCGAACAGCGCTCGCGCCAGCTCCGGACGCCCGGCGACGAACCGGCGGATGGAAACAGAAAGCGGTGTTTCTATGCCCAGCACACCGGCGTCGGCCGTCCCATACAGTGAGGCGGTGTCGGTGACCGGATCGGTGATGCCGGCCCGCTCGGCGACCAGGTCGCGCCACTGCTCGCTGAACACCTCGCCGGCGAAGACCGCCTTGACCGTGTATCGCCGCCAGTCCAGCCCGGCCGAGAGACCGGTATCTACGACGTCCTTGACGAACGGCGGATAGCCCAGCAGCACGATCTGGTCGAAGTGCGGGGCCAGCTCCGGCACCACACGCAAAATCTCGGCCTTGTTGTTGCCCGGCGCGACCGTCGTGATGGGATAGCCCTTGGCCGCGAGGTGGCGCGTGCACGCCGCCGTGAACAGGCCGCCCACCCAAGTGCCGAGCGGGAAGCATACGACCGCGAGCGTGGAGCGTTCGTGCGCGCCGAACCCATCCCGGAACACCTGCTCGAAGCGGCGCGCGACGTGCAGCTCGTCGACCAGCGAGCGCGGCCAGATGGTGGGGGTGCCGCTCGACCCGGACGAGACCGCGATCATGTCGCACGCGTCCAGCCGCCCGCCCCGGCACAACTGCGCGAGCGGATAGCGCCGGTGGTAGGAATCCTTGTCCGTCAAGGGGAGCCGGCGGAAGTCGGCGGCTGTGCGCACCGACGCGGGATCGATGCCGTGCTCGCGGAGGAAGGCACCATACGCCGGCACGCTCGCCGCCGTCCGCGCGAACAGTTCGGCCGGCCAGTCGCCCACGGGCGCGGGTGGCTCCCCGCCGGCGAAACTCGTGAAGGCACTGACCACCTCGGCGGCGCGACCGGCATCCATACGGGCCATCCTCTCAGATCGTTTTTGAGAAGTTTCGGGTTACCCGTCAATGGGTTCCCACAACGCGTCTGATCTGGCTGACGACTCGATCGGGGTCCGAGCGGAGCAGGAACGCGGGGAAGCGCAGCACCCGATCGCCCTTGAGCCAGACCTCGTTTTGCCGCAACATGTCGCTGCCCCAGTGAACGGCGTCCATGTGGTGCGCGCCGTCGATCTCGACGTGCAGCCGGTAGGCTTTCCAGTAGGCGTCCAGGAAACGCACTCTCCCGCTGGCATCGCGCCGCCGTGCCTGCCGGTCCGGTTGGGGCAGCCCGTGCTTGCGGCACAGCTGGGCAAAACGAATCTCTGACAGCGCAGTGGCGCCGCCCTCGGCGTAGGCGGCGGTCTGCCTCACCAGGTCGCGGCGCTTGGCGCGCGGCTGCTCCCTCACCGCGGCCAATACTTCCGTGGGCGTGACCTGCCGTTGTTGGCACGCCGACGCCACGATCAGTTGCGCTTCTTCGTCACTGAGCGCCCACTGTGCCGCATCGACAACGCTTCGCGCCATCGCTGTCCTCGCTGGAGCGCCGAACTGTTTGGGAGGCTTCGCCGTGCGATGCACCCTTACCTGCGGCATGTCCCTGAGCAGGAGTCTCGGCTCGCGCCGGAGGCCGCTGGGCACCAAAACGTCGACGACCTCGCGCTTAGATGACAGGCGCAGGCCGCCTTCTCGTGCGGCCGCCATCCCCGCGAGGACGGCGCCATGCCCGGCGCACAGCACGGCCACCCAGTGCTTCTGCCGGAGGGTGAGCTGCGCGCCAGTGGTGACGAAAACCCCTTGCGCGACACGGCGCCAGCGCTTCTTCGCCAGCTGGTGCGCGACGTGGCTGCGGCTGGTGTGCGTCACTGCCTGTTGGTAGGTAACCACGCCGGATTGGAGGACGAGGAGGTGCTCCCATGCTCTTGTTGTCACGCCCGCAGTCTCGCGCCGGCGTGCGACATTAGATCTTGGAAGCTGGTACACGCTATAGCGTGCACAACCTTCCAAGATCTCAAAGGGGCCGCCCCCATACAGAGGCGGCCCCGGTTTTGCCGTGATTGCTCAGTTGACGAGGACGAACGAGCGCCCGAGGGCGGTCGTGCCGTCGTTGAAGGACACGATGCCCAGGTGGCGCACGTCGGCCAGGCCGGACCACGCGAGCGTGAGGACCGGGCGGCCGCCGATGGTGGCGGGCGCGCTGGCCGGGGTCAAGGTCGCGTTGCCGGAGGCGGCCGCGGGCACGACGTAGGCGTGGTGCTTCGCGGACGGTATCGCCGGAAGCGCCGGGTCGTAGTCGAACATCACGACGTACACGTCGTAGTTGCCCGCCGCGGTAAGGTTGATCTCCTCGGCGCTGGACCCGCCCGCGCTCGCGCCGACGAGTTGGTTGGTGCCGGCCCGATAAGCGTAGATATCTATATCGGTACCCGCCGGGACATCAGCGTCGTACAAGGCGAACCGGGCATGCGCCGAGCCCGCCGGCACCGTGACGGTCACCTTCTTGGCCCCCGGGCCCTCGGCCGGCGCCCCTGTCGGGAACGACTGCGACGTGGCAGTGAAGGCGAGCTCGCTCACCTGGGCGGGCGCGAGCCCGGCCAGGGTGGCGTTCAGCGTTCCGGCATATCCGGTTTGGACGGTCACGTCCACCGAACCGGCGCCGCTGTCGGCCTGCACCGTGCCCGGCGACGAGAACGGCACCGGCCGCACCGCGATCGGGCTGGTCACCTGGCGGTTGCCGAGGATGAGCTCGTCCCACGTGAGCGACCCGAACGCATAAGCGCCCAGCGCCGCCGTCGTACGCGTGATCTCCACCTTGAACGTGGCGGAGCGGCCCGGCAGCAGCACGAGCCAGTCGGGCGTCACCTTCACCTTGAACCCGGCGGGCGCGGTCACCTTGGCGCGGTAGATGCCTGGCAGCTTGGCCACGTTGGTCACCGTGCGCGTGATGGTCTGCGATCCGACCAGGTCGCCCACTGAGATGGACGGGTAGTTCAGGTCGCTGGGGTCCAGCGCGGGCAGCGACTCGCACGTGCCCGGCACGGTGATGGCCTGGAACTGCCCGAGCGCGCAGCCGTACTGCAGCCACTCCTGCGGTCCCGAGTCGTACACCAGACCGGGGTCAAACGCCTTGCTCGGCACGATGTGCCCAGCGCCCAGGTGCAGCGGTGTGGCGTTGCCGCCCGGTCCCTGGATCGGCTGGCCCGTGTTGTCCTTTGTGGACGCCGTCGTCATCAGCGCCGACTTGATCCACATCGGGGACCAGCTGGGGTTCTTGCTCTTCAGCAGTGCCGCGAGCCCGGCCACGTGTGGCGAGGACATCGACGTGCCCGACTTGAAGTCGAAGTCGCGCCCGACCGTCCCGGGCGGGGACGAAGCGGCGATCACGTCCGAGCCGGGAGCCGTGAGGTCCGGCTTGAGCAGGTCGCCACCGCCGGCGACCGCCGGGCCGTACGACGAGAAGCCGGCCATCTCGGCAGCGCGCACCTTGGCCGGGTCGACGGCGCCGATCGCGGCCGTCGCGCCCGCCGTGGCCGCATAGGCCTTGATCGCGCTGCCCGCGTCGGGTCCAACGTGGACGGTCGGCAGGAAGTGCCAGTCGCCGTTGATGGATTCGGCGACGGCGGTGTTGGCCAGCACCACGCCGACGCCGCCGGCGTCGCGCACGACCTGGCTCTTCTCCACGCGCGCGTTGTTGCCGCGCGTGCAGATGACCACCTTGCCCGCGGCCGCGGCCGCATTGATCGA
>JBIOYB010000657.1:0-21027 GCA_044869915.1 Allorhizocola sp. | reverse complement strand
TCGCCGGCGATCTGCGCGAGGGCGTGCAGAAGCTCAAGGACGCGACCCCGGCCGGGGTCCTCCTCGGAAGCGGCAAGCTCGCGACCGAGCTCGACCGGCTGGACCTGATCGACGAGTACAAGCTGCTCGTCCATCCCAGGATCGCCGGCCACGGCCCGACGCTGTACCAGGGCGGGCTGCCGGGCACGCGCCAGCTCGAGCTGATCTCGGCGGAGCCGCTCCGCAACGGCGTGGTGGCCATGCACTACCGCCGCGCGCGCTGAATCACAGGAGTCCATCGCCGCCAGCTCACCGGCAGCGCGGCGAGCATGTTTTGGCCGCCTTGTGTACCCAGTCGCTTTTGCGTGTGCCTGGGAAGACCTCGCGCAGCGCAGACCAGACCAGCGCGCCGTCGCCGATGACCGGGACTGAGGACCTCCTTGCACCAACAGGCTCAAACCGGAGCGGGCAGCCCGTCGCTGCCACGCCGGGGATGCCGTGGTGGCCCGGAGTATCCGGATTCGGGCGCCTGCGGCAGCGGGCGCCCGTCGTTCGGCGACCCTGAGCTCAGTGCATCCAGAGTCGGTAGAAGCTGCCGTACTGTTCGCAGATGTAAACAGGTCCATGGTGGGGGTAGTTGGCTTGGGCCGCGGCTACGCAGTCGGCCAGCGATCCGTACCAGCCGAGCGAGATCCAGCCGCCACCTGACGGCGGATCGGCCAAGGCGGCGGTCGAGCCGGTTCCGACTGCCGCCATGGTGGCAAGAGCGGCTGCCGCAACGAACACCGCAAGTCGTCTTCTCATGCTGATGAGTCCTTTCGATTGTCAACCGGAAGGCGTGCGATACATCGACGTATCGCTATGGTGCATGACAGTAGCTGTAATTGTAAACAAACTCAACAGATGTCGCTGTGCTCGCCGGATCGGGCGGTGCAGCCGGGCATGTCCAGGCATGTCCGGAGCCACCGCACTGGAGCGGGAGGCAGACAAGGCAGAGCCGAACAAGGATTGGGCCAAGGCGCTGTTCGACCGCGCGAAGGGCGTGCTTGAGGGCGCTCCGACGGACCTGCACAACCTGGCCCAGGTGACGAAGGTCAACGCTTGGAATCAGGTGATCGTTGCGTCTGACGATGAGAGGACCCCAGCACGGGTTGGCTCGATCAAGCGGAATAGTTTCACGAGCGTGGCCGCACTTCGGCTCTTGCATACCACGAGTGGCATCTCACCAGTTCAGCTGGCCCACTCAGCGGCGCACCCGATCGGCCGCCTTCGGTGTTCGTTGATGATCCACGAGCGACAGTGATCACGCGTCGGCCTCGCCGAAACCGGTGATTGGCCTGCGTTTCAATGAGGGGTCGAGCCGACCGCAGCCGAGCCGACCGACGACGCCAGCGAGTCGGGCATCAGCGTGGCGACGGGCCGGCCGGGGTTGCCGGTAGCGGCGCGGCCGGCCGAGATCCCCGGGCTCAGCCTTGAAACCGCACACCGGATCCTGGCCGAGACCGGCCTGAACATGAGCGTGTTCCCGACATCGGGACATCTGGTGTCCTGGGCCCGATTGTGTCCGCGTACCATCCAGTCCGGCGCCAAAACCACCACGGGCGCGGCAGGCAAGGGCAACCCATATCTGAAAGGCGTCCTGGGCCAGGCCGCCGCTATAGCCGCCAGAAGCCACACCTTCCTCGGCGAACGCTACCGACGCTTGGCCAAACGACGCGGCAAACTCAAAGCCCTCATCGCCGTCGCCCGATCCATGCTGGTCATCATCTGGCACCTACTGGCCAACCCGGCCGCCCGCCACCGCGACCTCGGCGCTGACTACCACACCCACCGCACCAACCCCGACCGCAAGATCCGAAGCCTGGTCCAACAACTTCAGGCACTCGGCCAACACGTCACCGTGCAACCCGCAGCCTAACCACACATCCACACCCATCAACCTCACCCGACGGTGAGGGCGGCAGCGTGCACCCCAAACCCCTTGTGGTACAGCTTATTTTCCGCGTCAGACAATGATCGCGAGCGAAGCGAGCTACGTGGTCGGCTCAACGTCCGAAACGGAACGCCTTCGTCCTGCGCGCCGATCAACTCGCTCCCACAAACGGGGCGGCATTACTCAACCACCGAAGCGTGGTTCGAGCATCGGCTCTGAGAAAATGGCGGTATGACCATTGTCAAGATCAATGCGATCACTGTGCCGGCCGACAGCGGTGATGAACTGGCGCACCGCTTCGCCGCGCGTGCCGGCGCCGTCGACGACCAAGATGGGTTCGAAGGCTTTGAGTTGCTCCGGCCGACCGACGAGCGCACGACGTGGCTCGTCGTCACCCGCTGGCGCGACGAGGAGGCATTCCAGGCATGGGTCACTTCACCCGCATTCGCGCACGGGCACCGGTCAGCCACCGAGCGTGCGGGCGGCGAGCCCGTGCCGCCGGTTGGGGTGCACAGCGAGGTCTGGTCCTACGTTCCCGCAGGGGGATCGGGCCCCGCGCGATCGTGACAGAACCCCGATTCAGAAATCCGAGGTTCTCACCGAGGCCGACCACCAGGCGCCGGATCCGTCCCACCTTGCCGCGAAGAGCGCGTTTTCGATGTACGGGAAGGAAGGAACGCTAACCGACATCCTGCACGCTAGTCTGCGGGCGTGGAGTTTGGCCGTGAGATCTTTGCCTATCAGGTGGATACCGAGGCTGGGGAACGGGTTGTCTTGTCGCTGATGGATGCCGAGATCACTTTCACGCACGGGTTGCGCGCGGAGGCGATCCTCGGCATGGTGCGCGAAGGGGTCGACCCGGACAGACTGGCTCCCGACGATTTCCAGGAGAGACCGCTTGGCGCGCCGCCCGCCAGGCGCTTGCGCGGACCGGCCGGTGGCCAGTGGCGACTGTCGAGGCAGAATTCGCCGACGTCGCGCGGGCCGAACTGGCGCGCCTGGACGAGTTGGCCCAACGGATCGATCCTTGGCCGTACTTTCCAAGGTGGAGAAGCGATTTCGACTGGATGATCAGCCGCGCCGAAGCGGCGAACACGCTTCAAGCCTGGTTACCCGTGGACCTGTCGGAGCAGCTGGCAGCCCGGCTGCCGGAGCAGCTTTAAATCAGCACACGCTGGCCCAATGATCGGTTCCCGCTATGATTCGCGGATGCGCAGCCTGGCCGAGCGTCAGCGTCTCCACGACGAACTGCTGATCGAGGGTGCGTCAGGTGGCATGCCGCGGCAGTGGCTCAACGACGAGGATGTCGGCATACGCGGATGTGCGGCCCTGGCTTCGAGCCTGTCAGGCGATCCGCAGGCCACGCGTGTGCTGGTCGAGCTGGCGCGCTCGCCGCGGGCATTCGACGTCGCGCTCGGGCACGGTACGCAAGCGCCTGCGCTGCGGCATTTCACCGGGCCGCCGCGCTGGACGCTGATCGAACAGGTCTGCTCACGAGCGGGTAGTCCCGACGATTTGTGGGTGGCCGCCACCGTCGCCGCACCACGCGCCTTCCGTGTCTCCCCGTGTCCTGAGATCGGCCCCTATCTGCGGGTCGTCTTCGCGGGCGGGTGGCCGCAGCCCGATACTGCCAGTTCGGTGCAGCGTGCCGTCGCCCGGCGCTTGGCCGAGCGCACCGACCTGTGGCAGCGCAACGACAGCACGCGCGCTGCGACGCTGGGGCCGCTCGGCCTGCCCGATGACCGCGCGGCCTGGCAGGAGCTGGCGTCCTCACGCCCAGCGGGCGAGCTAACCGCGGCAGACATTCTCGTAGTTGAGGAAAGGATTCACGCGATCCGGATGCGCCCACAGATGTACCTCAACCTCACTGGACGCGACGACCCGCGGTTGCCTGGCCGATCGTCGAGGCGCTCATCGACGCCTTCGCCGATGATCAGTTGGCCGACTGGGAACTGGTCATCGAATCCGACCTCAAGTTCGCGCTCACCGTGAACGGAGTCGCGCTCAACACCGATGCCACAGGCCAGCGCCGATCCGAACTGACCAACGTGCTCACCTCGGACTGGCCAAGGAACGTAAAGGAAACGCAGATCGGCGTCGCCGCTGCCTGGTGCGCAGCAGTCCATGCCCGAACGTGGTACGACGGGTGGATCTACCAGCAGGAGGTTGTCGACCTGCTCCCACTGCGCGCTCCCGAGCCTGTGGGCCAGACGACCGGGACCGGACATCGCATCGCCTTCGAACTCGACCCGCAGTGGCTACCGCCAATGAGCGCAATGACCCGTGGCCTGGACACGCATCCACACGTACATGACCAGCGAGCGTCGGTGAGGTAGACGCCGAGAAACGCCGCCGACCCCTCACGTACCGCGTTACCTGATACAGCCTCAAAGTGGAGGAAGGACCGCGCGGCGATCAGATCTTCATCGCCCGCACGGCTCGATCGAACCTTCGGCGTGGCGGCCCGCACATGCTCGTCGGCTCCCACGGCCATCCGGGTATCGAAATCGCGTTACAGGACCGGCTCCTGCTTGGCATCGAATACCCCGACGGTCAACGGGCGTCCACGTTGCAGGACCGGCGGATGCCGGGCCCCGGCACCGTGGCCGACGGCGACCAGCAGTTGGTGCTCTGCCGGCAAGGCGGCGGTGGCGGTGAACTGAGCGTGGACCAGACGTACTGGGTATCCCCGCTGCCTGCCGAGGGGCCGATGACCTTCGTCGTGGCCTGGCCGAGCTTCGGTATCGCGGAGTCCCGGACGGTCATCGACGGTGCCGCCATCCTTGCCGCGGCCGATCGCAGCCACGTGCTCTGGCCGCCGCAACCGGCCGGCGAACCCTCAGAGCCGCCGCCCCCACCTCGCCCGTCGTCCGGATGGTTCGCCGAGCCCTCCGACGGATCAGATCCGAACGCTGACCGTCTCTGAGGCGACCAAGACCGCGTCCGGGTGGTAAAGCCGTTGCACGACAAAGTCTTGCAGATCGTCACGGAGAAACGTCACCCTACCGGTGCGTTTTCAGTTGGGCAACCCGCACCGGACAGTCTCGCGGCGGGGCTTCGCGCTGCAAGATCTCTCCGTTGCGCTTTTCAGCCGGCCCGTACTGATTCGCTGGTTGCTGTCGGTCCGCGTGGCGCATCGACCTGCCCATCGCCGCAGCCGTGACGCGGTCAGGCGTGGGAAGACAGGTCCCACAGACGGATCGTTTGGTCATCGGAGCCGGTGGCCAGGACGGTGCCGTCGGGGTGGAAGGCTGCGGCTCGCACCGATCCCTCGTGGCCGACGAGTGTGGCCGCGTGGTCGCCGGAGGGCAGGTGCCAGAGGTGGACGGGGTCGACGTTGGCGACGCTGGCCAGCAGAGTGCCGCGCGGGTTGATGGCGAGCTGATTGATCACTCCTGTGTGCAGGCGCCGCAGCGGCCGCGACTGTCCGGTTTGCAGGTCCCACAGCCTGATGTCACCGATGTTGTTGTCGTAGTCGAAGTCGGCGCCGGCCAGCAGGGCGCTGTCGGGGTGGGCGGCCAGCGCGCACATGTCGCGGTCGGCGTCGAGCTGGGGGTTTCCGAGCCGGGCCAGCCGGCTTGCGGTGGTCGGGTCCCACAGGCTGATCGAGGGGATCCGGTCGGCGACGACAATGCGGGTGCCGTCGGGTGTGTAGGTGACGGCGAGGGCGCCGGCGTTTCGGGGCGGCAGTTCGCTGATCTCCCGGCGCATTCGCCACCGGTTCCGCAGGCCGGCTATCTGGTGCCCGGTGCCGGTGTTCCACACCCGCAGCCGGCCGTCGGAGTAGGCGGCAGCCAGGTGTTCGCCGTCGGGGCTGAAGGCGATGTCCCGGACTACGTCGAAGGATTTGGCGACGCGTCCGGTGAAGGTGCTCGGGTGGCTGCGGGGGCCGGTCAAGCTCCAGATCCGGACAGTGCGGCTGCCGGTGGATACCGCCAGCCGGGTGCCGGTCGGGTCGAAGGCCACTGTCCCGACGTACAAGTCGCGTTCGGGTGCCTGCCAGAAGGTTGTTCGTGCCTGCCCGGTGCGGGCGTCCCAGAGCTTGACCGTGCGGTCGCCGGAGCCGCTGGCCAGGGTCGTGCCGTCCGGGCTGAACGCGACGGTGTTGACCCACTCGTCGTGTCCGCTGATCACGTGCAGGATGTGGAAAGGCACCGCAGCGGCTCCCGGAAGACGATGAGAGGGTGGGCGTGGTCATCAAGTCGGTCAGGTCGGTCCCTGATCGTATCGCCATAGAGCACGGCCCCTAAACGATGCAGCGGGCCGGTCGGATCTCACGAAGAGCCGACCATGGGGATGATGAAGTAGCTGTTCATCGGCCTCCGACCGACAGCTCCGCACATTGACACCGATAACGACTGTCAACGACGGACGACACGATCTGAGGGTGAACGCCATCATGGCCCCGGCGAGCCCTGCGCATCCTCACCAGCCTCGGCATCGACCACAATCGACCACATCGAAGCCAGCGTCCCCAACATCCGCGCCCACCTCACAAAAATGATGCCCTTGAGCTGAAAACCGCCGTCAGTGCAGCGGGGGATCCAACGGCGACGGCCGTCGCGGTGTCCTTGAACCAACGGATCCGACCACCAGATGACCAACCGGTGTCTCAAATAGGGGTCGATGACCGAGACGCTCAGGAGGTCCACCTGATCCTCACCGGGCCAGCTTCCGGTTGAGGTACCGCTGTTCCGGTAGGCTCGTCGTCAGTCGGGCGGCGATCCGATACTGCTTGTTCGCGCCTTCGGCGTCGCCGTTGAGGTCGAGCAGGTGCCCGCGCACGGCGTACAGCCTGTGGTGGCGTTGCATCGCGGGATCGTCCAGCAGCGGTTCAAGCATGGCGAGACCGGCCGCCGGATCGTGCGCCATCGCGACGGCAACCGCGTGGTTCAGCGTGACCACCGGACCCGGCGCGACCCGGCTCAACATGTCATAGAGCAGGCTGATCTGCAGCCAGTCGGTCTCCTTGTACGTCGCAGCCTCAGCATGTACCGCGGCGATCGCGGCCTGCAGTTGGAATCTGCCCACGTGGCCGCGGGGCAGGTTTCGCTCCAACAGCTCGACGCCCTCGGCGATCAGATCGCGTCGCCAGAGCGATCGGTCCTGCTCGGCGAGTGGCACGAGGTCACCGACGGTGTCGACCCTGGCCGGCGACCGGGCATGGGTGAGTAGCATGAGCGACAGCGCACCGGCGACCTCGGCATGGTCGGGCAGTGCGGTGTGCAGTTGCCGGACGAGCCGGATCGCCTCCTCGGCGAGCAGGACGTCGAGCAGTACCTCCCCCGATGTCCGCGTGTACCCCTCGGTGAACACCAGGTGGCACACGTCGATGACTGCGGCGACCCTGGCGGGCAGGTCTCGCTGCGACGGCAGGACGAACCGCGCACCAGCCTGGCGCAGCGCCGTACGTGCACGACTGAGACGCTGCGTCATCGTGCGGACCGGGACGAGATATGCGGCAGCGATCTGCTCCACGCCGAGGCCGGCCACCGCCCGTAGGCAGAGCGCGACCTGCGACGGTCGCGTCAGCGCAGGATGGCAGCACAGGAAGAACAGCCGAAGAGTGTCGTCACGGTCGTGCGTGCTGATCTCCTCCGTCGTGTACGGCCGCTGGGCCGCCTCCAGGGTCTCGCGGCGGACCCGGGCCAAGTCCGTCCTGGCCCGGTCGATCAGCTTTCGTGAAGCGACTGTGATCAGCCATGCGCGCGGCGCGCCAGGAACCCCGTCGACGGGCCACCGGGCTGCGGCCACCTCGGCGGCGTCCTGCAGCGCCTCCTCACAGTCGCCGAGATCGCCATACCTGCGCAGCAGCGCCCCGAGGACGTGCGGCGCCTCACGGCGCCACACGTCGTCAAGGGCCGAACCCGAACCCGTCACTGGTCGTCGCCACCTGGCCACATCCGCGGCCGCAACTCAACCGTCTCATCCGGGCCCGAGAACCGAGCGGCGACCTCCTCGGCACGCGCCTGGCTGTCAACATCGATAAGGAAGAATCCGGCGAGGTGCTCTTTCGCCTCCGAGTACGGCCCGTCGCTGGCGAGCGGTTCGCCGTCGCGCCACCGGTACAGTCGAGCGTTGGCCGGGTCGCCGAGCGCCTCACCGCCGAGCAGTTCACCGTTGGCCCGCAACTCGGTCATCACCTGCTCGAACTCAGCGTTCAGCCGGTCGCGGATGTCGGCAGGCAGTGCCTGGTGGGCCGCGAGGTAGTCACTCGTCGGGTGACCCCAGGGCTGCGGGTTCGAGTGGATCAGGATGACGTACTTCATCGGGCCTCCTAGCATGCACGACGGCCGTTCCGTCGCTCACCTGATACGTCGGAGCGCCCCCGCCGATGTCGACATCCTCCACCAACATCCTGCACCAAACTTGCCGCGCGTTCGACCGGCGCCAACGCATCCCTCATCGGCGCACCGTCTTTGGCCGCTCTCGACCCGCAGCAGGCATGCCCGGCTGTGCCGCTGACGAGGCGGTGCGACGATCAATCGGTGCAGCGTTTCGACAGCGCCGACTGTGATCTGGTGGGCATCGCCGTCCGGGCGATGATCATCACCACGAGAGTTGGGGGCATGGCCGAGGCCCTCGGCCATGAAACGGTGGGCGCGCCGGCCGACGTCAGCGTTCTCACTCCGGGGGCCCTCTTCGGACAGTGTCGGCCTTGTCTCACCACGTAACGGTCTGTGAGCCGGTTGGTCGCCGCCTGCGTGTGCCCCGACGGAACGGGCGATGATGGTGCGAACCTGTCCCGTGCGGCACTCAGCAGAGTCTCGCTGCCCGCAACCCCGACAACCTGCGCGTTGTAGACGTTGTCGGTGGCACGGGCGGCGAAGTATGCACCCTTCTCGCTGTGGTCCACAAACGACACCCGCTGCGCGTAAGCAGAGGGTTGTGCGCGAGATGCTTCTTGCGCGATCGATGTGGGCAAAGCACGCCTGAGCTTTGGATGTGTACAACGTGCACGTGCGAGTGTGCGTTGTGGGCGCCGCTTGCTCTCCATCAACGGAGGTTTCCGCGCAGGATCACGGCCTTGGGATGGGCCAGCTGGTCGAGGTCGGCGCGCGGGTCGGACTCGTAGACGACGGCGTCGGCCGGTGCGCCGTCGACGAGGCCGGGCAGGCCGAGATAGGAGCGGGCGGACCACGACGCGGCGGCAAGGGCCTGGTGTGCCGGCATGCCGGCCGCGGCGAAGGCGCGGACCTCGCCGGCTATGCGACCGTGCGGGCGGGAATCCGTACCCGCCAAAACAATCACACCCTCCTCGCAGGCCGCAGCCACAAGGGAGGGATGCGCCGCGGCGGCCGGGACATACCATTGCTTGCGCGGGCCCTCGGGTGCGTCGCGGGCGCGCTCGAGACCGGCGCTGATCACCGAAAGTGTTGGCGTCAAAGCGATCCCGAGCTTGGCCATGCGCGGCAGCAGGGCCGGATCGAGGCCCATGCCGTGCTCGACGGAGTCCACGCCCGCGGCGACCGCCACCGACCCGCCCTCCGGGTGCTGCGTGTGCACGGCGACGCGGCCGCCAGCGGCGTGCACGGCCTCGACGACCGCCCGCAGCACGTCTGTCGTGAGTGGAGGGTCGTCGGGACCCCAATCGGCGATGAGCTTGGCCCAGCCCGTGCGGGCGGCCTGCTCGGCGGCGACGCGGGGCATCTCCTCGTGCGTCGCCCGCCGGCCCCAGCCGTCGAAAAACTGGCCGTGCTGCGCGATCCACGGCCCGGCGTGCACCGCGCGTGGCACGTCGTCGTCGCGGCCGAACCAGTCGGGCGGCTCTCCCGCGAGACCCGGCGAGCGGATCATCGTGACACCGGCCGCGACGTGGTCACGGAGGTCCTCGCGCAGGATCTTCTCGTCGAACGGCGTGCCGGGGCCTTGCGTGCCCGGATGCGTGTGCGCGTCGACCAGGCCCGGCAGCAGCCAGCCCTCGGCGACCAGCTCGGCGTGCGGGACAGGGTCGGTGGTCCAACGGTCGCCATCGGCGTAGAGATCGATGGGATCGCCGTCGGGCAGAGCGAATCCCCGGATCCGCAAGACTGTCATACGGCCATACTAGGGTTGCCGGTATACGAGTGGGGGACGCCAGAGCGGCCGCTGTCGACTGGGCGAGCGCGCACGCCGGCGCCGCGCGAGGCGGTCCCGGCTGCTCGCCGACCTTCGGTCAGCCTCGCCGAGGCCCGCGTAATGCCAAGCGTGGAGCCGAGCCCCGCGGACCCCACGGAGGAAATTATCGGGGCCTATTTCACGGGTTCGACGGTGGGGATGCCCGATGCCGCCGAGCTTCCGGCGGCGTCCGATGTGGACGTTGTGGTGGTGCCGGAGGAGCCCATCCCGCGCCCATCCCGCGCCCGGGCAAGCTCTGGCACCCCGGCGCGCCTCGGAGGTTCAGGTCAAGGGAGGCAGGTCAAGGGCGGCTAGTTTGGTGCGGATGCGTTCGGCCTCGGGATGATCCAGGTCGGCGAGGATGGTCATGGCCTGTTGCCAAGCGTCGTGGGCGGCGTCGATGTCGCCGGTGGCGTGGCAGGTGTCGCCGAGGTGGTTGAGGGCGTCGGATTCGTAGTAGCGGTCGCCGAGTTCCCGGAAGAGTGTCAGGGCGTGCTGATAGCAGGTGATGGCCTGGGCATGGCGGTCGAGGTGGCGGTTTATGTAGCCGAGGCTGTCCCACGTGTGGGCCTGCCCGAAGCGTTCGCCGAGCTCCTGGTGCAGCGCAAGGGCCTGCTCGCAATAGCTGAGGGCCTGCTCGTGGTCGCCGAGCTGCGCGTGACACCAGCCGACCGCGTTGAGGGTGGTGGCCTGCCCGACCCGGTGGCCGGCCGCCCGATACAGATCGAGGGCCTGCCGGGCGTGGTCGAGAGCCTCGGCATGGCGGCCTTGCGCTTCCCACATGTGGGTGAGATGGAAATGCGTGTGGGCCTGCCCGGCCAGGTCGCCGGCTTCACGATGCAGGTGGAGGGCATGCCGCAGCTGGGTGCTGGCGTCGTCGAAGCGGCCGAGCCACATGTTGGCGGTGGCGAGGAGGCGGTGGGCGCGGGCCTGCGCGGCGGGATCGCCCAGCCGCGTGGCGGCGGCCACCGCGGCACTGCCGGTGGCGACCCAGTCGTGCCAGTGACGCCACCGATCGAGGAAGGTCATCAGGGTCCAGGCCAGCTGCCAGGTGTGGGTGTCGAATCCGGTCGCGGCGGCATGATCGATGGCGGCCGGCAGCACCGAAATCTCGGCGGTGAACCAGGCCAAGGCCTGGCGGTGGTCGGCGGGCCGTTCGGGGGTGGATCCAATGTGTGGTGGGGCAAGACAGATCGCGTCCCGGGCCGGATACAGCATGTGCTCGGCGGCGTGGGCGGTGTGCAGGTAGTGGTCGAGGAGCCGGCGGGTGGCGGTGTGCCGCACCTGGTCTGGGTCGGTGGTCCTGGTGAGATGCGTGGAGTAGGCGCGAAGCAGGTCATGCAGCGCGTAGCGGCCCGCGGTGTGCTCCACGACCAGGTTGGCCCGGGTCAGCTCGGCGAGCAGCGGCCACACCTGAGATGGGGGCAGACCGGTGAGGCTCGCGACCGCGGCGGCTGAGATATCAGGGCCAGGGTGCAGGCCGAGCAGCCGGAACAGCCGCGCGGCATCAGGACTGAGGGCGTGGTAGGACCAGGAGAACACCGCCCGGACATCGGTGGTGACATCGCCGGTGGACAACGCGTCCAGCCGCCATTGCCGGTCGTGGAGCTCGTGGGCCAGCGCGGCCAGGGAAAGGTGCGGCTGGGTGGCAGCGCGGGCGGCCACGATGGCCAGGGCCAAGGGCAGCCGGGCGCAGGAGGCGACGATCTGTTCTACCGCTTCCGGTTCGGCGGCCACCCGGTCGGGATGAAGCCGTAAGGCCAGCAGGTCGCCGGCCTCGGCAGGGGTGAGCAGATCCAGGGTGAGATGGTGGGCGCCCTCGGAGGCGACCAGACCGGAGAGCCGGTCGCGGCTGGTCACCAGGACCATGCAGCCACCTGCGCCGGGCAGAAGCGGGCGGACCTGGGCCGGGTCGCGAGCGTTGTCCAGCACCACCAGCATCCTCTTGCCCGCCAACAGGGTGCGGTAGAGGGCAGCCTGGGCGTCGGCGTCGGGCGGGATCCGCTGCGGGAGGACGTCCAGCCCGTCCAGTAACCGCCGCACCGCCTCCGCCGGTGTCATGGGGGATCCACCCGGGTCGAACCCGCGAAGGTTGAGGTAGAGCTGCCCGTCGGGAAACCGGCCGGCGATCCGGTGCGCCCAGTGCAGGGCCAGTGCGGTCTTGCCCACGCCGGCCGTGCCGGACACCGCCGAGATGATCACCGTGGGCAGCTGGCTGCCCTGGTCGAGCAGGGCATCAAGCCGAGCCAATTCGCCGGCCCGGCCGGCGAACCCGGACACATCCCGGGGCAGCTGCCGGGCCACCGGCGCCACCCCGCCTACGGGCGCCGCAGCACCGCGGCGGCGTTCCTCCACCCGATCGCGGGCGGTGCCCAGCGCGCTCTGCTCGGCCGCGCTGGCGCCCAGCAGGGAGGCGAGACCGTCGAGGCGGACTGTCGGGGGCAGAGTCCGCCCGGAGAAGTATTCGGCTATGGCGGCCTGCGACCAGCCGGTCTTGGCGGCTATCTCGCGGTAGGTCAGCTGCGAGTCAAACTGTTGCCGGGCATGGCGGCGCCGTAGATCACGCAGCAACCCGGCGATGTCGGCGACATCGCGTGCGGCGGCTGCGGCCTGCACCAGGTCAGGGGCCTGCCCGGACCCTCCGGCCATGGCACTCTCCTCGCCGGCCATCGTCCTCCCCGTCCTTAGCCGGCTCGCGTCCAAGCCGGCCCGCGTCAAGCCGGCTCGCGTCAAGCCGGCTCGCGTCAAACTGGCTCGCGTCCAAGCCGGCCAATCATGCGCCGAGTCGGCGGGCCATCGACCAGCTCGACAGAAGTATGCCGTTGCCTGCCGATTTCTGGCCACGCCCGGAATCCGCCGCCGGCATGCCAATCGGCTGGCATCATCGGTCTGCGCCCCGGACCGGTGCACACGCTACGACATGGACGGTTCGCTCTCAAGGAGGTGCCGCGTCTATTGAGTGCGCTGATCGTGATACTGGCCGCAATCCTGAATATCGCGACGGTCTACCTCCTGCTGCTCGTGGCCTGCTGGGGCGGCGGCGCGCTGGTGCGCGCATGGCGTGCGGGGGATGCGGCGCGGCAGCGGCGCGCGGGCGAGCTGGCGGCCGCGCGGGAGCGCACCCGGATCGCCGGCGAGCTACATGATGTGCTGACCCATCACGTGACCTCGATGGTGATGCAGGCCGACGCGGCGCAAATTGTTGTGGCACAGGACGCTCAACGGGCCGCGGCAGGGCTCGCGGCGATCGGCGACACCGGGCGGCACGCGCTGTCGGAGCTGCGGCAGTTGCTGGATGTGTTACGCAGCAACGTCCTGTCGGCGCCGGGCGAGGTGCGCGATCTGGTCGAGCTGGCGCGCCGGGCGGGCCAGCCGGTCGAGCTGTCCGTCGACGGCGGGCCACACCCGGCGCCGGGCGCGGTGGAGCTGGCCGCATACCGGGTGGTGCAGGAGGGCCTGACCAATGCGCTCAAGCACGCGCCGGGGCGGCGCACGGTCGTGAACGTCCGCTACGGTTCCACTGATATCGATGTCCGCGTGGTGACCCACGGCCCGCCCGCCGTCGAGGCTGGCGGCTCCGCCCAAGCGTCCGGGCATGGGCTTGCCGGGTTGCGGGAGCGTGTCGGGACGGCCGGTGGCGAACTGTCGGCAATGTACCGGCCGGGCGGCGGGTTCGTGCTTCGGGCACGCCTACCGATCGGGGAACGGGCAATCACAGCGCGGCCGGGCTGAGGCTGCGCAGTTTGGCCCTGACGGAGTCGGCCTCGGGGGCGTCGAGTTCGGTGAAGAGGTCAAGCGCGCGTTGCCATGCCGCCCGGGTGGCGTCGAGTTTGCCGGCCGCGCGATGGCTGTCGCCGAGGTGGTCGAGGACCATGGCCTGGTTGTGCCGGTCACCCGTCCGCTCAAACACATGGATGGCGCGGTGGAAGCAGGCGGCGGCCTCGTCGTGGTCGTTGCGGCGATGGTGCGCGTATCCCAGGCTGTCCAGGGTCTCGGCCTCGCCGACGTGGTCGCCTTCCGCCTGATATATGGCCAGGGCTCGCTCGCAGTGATCCCGCGCCTGGTGCTGGTCGCCGAGCAGCGCGTGGTAATAACCGATGGCGTTGAGGGCCCGCGCTATCGCGACGGGCGGTCCGTCGGCGTCGCACAGGCCGAGCACGAGCTGCGAGTGGTGCAGGGCCTCGGCGTGCCGCCCGGCCAGATTGTGGAGCCAGCCGAGGTTGAAGTGCAGCGTGGACTGTCCATTTTGGTCACCGAGCTGCTCGTACAGGCCGAGGGCCCGCAGATAGTGTTGCTGCGCCTGCTCCTTGCGGTTGAGCCGGGCATGTGCGCTGCCGAGATGCCGGTGGGCGTCGGCCTGCGCCTCGGGATCGCCCAGCCGCTGCGCGGCCTCGACGGCGATCTGCTGAATGTGGAACCACTCGTGCCAGTGCCCGCCGCGGTCGAGGACCGGCGCGATGGCCCAGGCGAGCTGCCAGGTGTGGGTGTCAAATCCGGCTTCGGCGGCTTGTTCGACGCAGCCGAGCAGCGTGGGTAGTTCGGCGGCGAACCAAGCGGCAGCCTGTTCTTGGCCGGTGAGTTGTTCCGTGGTCACCGAGGCCTGGTGCGCCGCGAGGGCGATCAGTGAGCGTTCGGGTCTGAGCAGGTGCGCTGCCCGGTGCGCCGTGTGCAGATAGTGGTCCAGCAACCGGTGCACTGCCTCACGGCGCCCGTCCTCGGTGTTGTGCGTGTGTGCGAGTTCGGTGGCGTAGGCGCGGAGCAGGTCGTGGAACGTGTAGCGGCCGGGCAGATGCTCGACGAGCAGGTGGGCTCGGGCCAGCTCGGCCAGCAGCGACCGGGTTTGCCCGAGCGGGTGCTCGGCCAGGCTTGCCGCGGCGGCGGTGGTCATGTCCGGGCCGGGATGCAGGCCGCACAGCCGGAAGAGGCGCGCGGCGTCGGGGCTCAGCCGTTGGTAGGACCAGGAAAACACGGCCCGGATGTCGGTGGCGGGATCACCGCTGTCAAAAGGATCCAGTCGTGGGTGGGTGGTGTCGCGCAGCTCGCCCGCCAGCGCGGCAAGGGGAAAGCCGGGACGGGTGACGGCGCGCGCGGCCGCGATGGTCAGCGCGAGGGGCAGCTGCGCGCACCGGTCGATGATCTCGTCTGCCGCCTCCGGCTCGGTGGCCACGCGATCGGCTCCGAGGCGCGCGGCGAGCAGGTCGCGGGCTTCGGCTCGGGTGAGCAGATCCAGGGTGATCGGATGGGCGCCCTCGGCCGCGATGAGCCCGGTGAGCTGGTTGCGGCTGGTCACCATCGCCAGGCAGCCGGGTGCGCCGGGCAACAGCGGGCGGACCTGTGCGGCATCGTGCGCGTTGTCCAGCACGACAAGGATTCGCGCGTCGGTGAGCAGGCTGCGATACAGCGCGGTCTGCTCGTCCAAACCCAGGGGCATGTGGTGCGGCGGCACGCCGAGGGTGGCCAGGAGTCCGCGCAGGGCCTGCTCCGGTGTCATCGGTGGCCGGTTGGGGTCGAAGCCGCGCAGGTTGAGATACAACTGCCCGTCCGGGAACGCTTCGCGCACCTGGTGCGCCCAGTGCACGGCGAGCGTGGTCTTGCCGACCCCGGCCGTGCCCGCTATCGCCGTGATCACGACCGCTGTCGATTGTGGACGGCCGGGTCCCAGCAGCGAATCGAGCTCCTTGAGGTGCGTATCGCGGCCGGTGAACGGTGCCACGTCGGCCGGCAACTGCGCCGGGACGACCCGGTCGCCCACGTGCGGGGTGGGTCTGGCCAGCGACCTGTCGTCGGCGAGGATCGCGCGCTGCAGGTCCTGCAGTTCGCCGCCGGGCTCCAAGCCCAACTCCTGCACGGAAACCTCGCGGGCCTGCCGGTATACCCGCAGCGCCTCGCCGCGCCGCCCGCACCGGTACAGCGCCAGCATCAGCAGGGCGCGCGGACGTTCCCGCAGCGGATGTTCGCCGACCAGGCGCGTCAGCGGCTCGGTCAGCTGGTCGTGCTCGCCCAGCTCCAGCCGGGCCCGCAACCATGCCTCCTTCGCATACAGGCGCAACTCCTCGAGGTCCAAGCACAGCCGTGCGCGCTGTGCGCCGTCGGCCGCATCGGCCAGCGCGGGCCCTCGCCACAGACCCAGCGCCCGCTCGAGCAGCTCGGCCCGGTCCTGTGCGGTGGCGGCGTTACGGCTGTGCCGCACCAGCATCCGGAACCGGTGCAGGTCCACCGCGTCCGCGCTGATGTCCAGGGCGTAGTCGCCGCCCCGGCTGAGCAGTCGAGCCCCGTCGGGCTTGGCGGAGTGCAGTGCCGCGCGCAGGTGCGAGACCATGGCCTGGATCGCCGAGCGGGGATGGGCCGGCTGCCGCTGCCAGAGCAGGTCGGCCAGCCGTTCCACCGGGATGTAGCGACCCGGCTCCAAGGCCAGGATCGCCAGCAGGAGGCGTGTCTGTCGCCGGCGAAGAGGTACTGTCGCGCCGTCGATCACGGCCTCGACCGGACCCAGCAGACGGATCTCCACACGCGACAGTGTCGCAGGCACGCGCACACGTGTGGTGCCCCCGCGTCAAGAACTAGTGCAGGTCGCTCGGGTCGGTGTTGGCTCCGCACAGGACAACGACGACCCGCTCGCCGGGCCCGGGGCGAAAAGCACCGCCGGTGAGCAGGGCGTACGCCGCCGCGGCGCCGTGCTCGACCACGATGCGATAGTCGTGCCAGAGCGCGGCGCGGGCCGCCACGATGTCGGCGTCGGAGACGAGCATGCTGCGGACCCCGGTGCGCACGGCCGTGTCGTAGGCGATGTCGCCCGCGCGGCGTGCGCCCAGCGAGTCGGCGGCGATGCCCGACACGGGCACGTCGATGGGCCCGCCGTGGGCGAGCGCGGCGTGCAGGGTGGGCGCCGACTCGGGCTCGGCGGCGACCACACGTGCGGCACCCGCCAGCGCTCCGGCGATGCCCGACATGAGGCCGCCTCCGCCGCACGCGACGAGCACGGTGTCGGGCCGCAGCTCACGCAGCTCGAGGCCGATCGTGCCGGCCCCGGCGACGACCTCGGGCTGGTCATAGGCGTGGCAGTAGACCGCGCCGGTCTCGACCGCGCGTTTGAGCGCCGCCTCGTGGGCCTCCGCGTATTCGTTGCCGACCTCCACCACGACCGCGCCCAGCGCGCGCAGCCTCGCCAGTTTGACCGCGGGTGTGGTCGTGGGCACGAAGATTTCGGCGGGCACGCCGGCCGACCGGGCGGCCCAGGCGGCGGCCTGCCCGGCGTTGCCGCCCGAGGCGGTGACGATGCCGACGGCCGGGTCGGGCTCGCTCACGAGGACCTTGTTGAGCAGGCCGCGTGCCTTGAACGTGCCCGTGTACTGCATGAACTCGCATTTGAACCAAAGGTCGGGTCCGGCCGGCAGGATGGGCGTCTGGCGGATCCGGCCGTCCAGGCGTGTGGCGGCCTCTTCAAACATTGTCACAGGGGCAGGATATGGCCTCGTGTAGCCTGCCTGCGTGACCCAGCCGCCGCCACCCCCGTCGGACCCGTGGGCAGGTAGGGCGCCCGTGATCCCACCGCCGACCGAAGTCATGCCGGAGATCATCTTTGTGGAGCGCCGGCGCAAGCGTAAATGGCCGTGGGTGCTGGGCATCTTCGGCCTGCTGTGCGTGCTGTGCTGTGGCCTGTGCCTGGCGGCGACGATCCCGTTGCGGCAGCAGTGGCCGGCGCGCATCGCGGCCATGCCCGACGAGCTGGCCGGGCTCAAGCGGGACAAGGATCCGTTGGTGAGCCTGGTGGCCAAGGCGGCCGAGGCCGAGATCCGCAAGGAGCGCATCGTCGATGACGCGTTCGCCGCGATGTATGTCGACCCGAAGACCAAAGGCAAGGAGGACAAGCAGGTGCTCGTGTTTGGCGCGACGCTGCTCGTCCTCGACCCGGCGGGCGAGCTGAAGAAGGCGATCCAGGGCGCGGGCAAGGGCATTTCCGACGTCACGGCGCTCGAGGACGGCATCAGTTGCGCCAACGGCAAGGACGACAAGGACAAGAAGGTCGTCATCTGCGCCTGGATCGACCACGGCAGCCTCGGCGTCGGCGTCTTCTACGGCGGGCGCTCGATGCGCGACAGCGCGGCCGTCCTGCGCGCGCTGCGCAAGGAGATAATCCTCAGGCCGTGAGGCCCCCGGAAGACTAGGCCGTGAGCCGGTACTCCAGAACATAGGCCGAGGCATCCAGCAACATCACATTGACTTCTATGCATCGTCCGCCGGACACGAAGGCGTGCCGCGTGATCGCCACGACCGGGGTCCCGCCCGGCAGGTCCAGCTCGGTGCTTTCGGCCGGGCTCGGCATCCGGCACACGATCGTCTCCGTGAACGCCTCGGGCGCCAGACCCGCGTCGGCCATGCGCGCGTAGATGCCGCCCGGCCCGGGCCCGGTGTAGCCGATCGCCGGCGCGGCCGCGACCACATCCAGCGGCAGGTAGGACGTGGCGAGCTGCACGATGCGCTCCTCCACGGCGAACTTGCGCGCCCGCCGCAGCACCGCCGCGCCCGCCGGCACACCGAGCGTCTCGGCCACAGGCTCGGGCGCGGGCACCTCCGTGACCTCGATGTGCACCACCCGCAGCCGCCCCTGCGTGTCGTGGTCCTGGATGTCGTGCCCGGCGCCCCAGTGCCGGCGCGAGAGCCGGCCGGGCGACGAACGCAGGATCCGGCTGAACGCCCGCACGAACAACCCGCGCCCGTGCCGGCTGACCACGAGGCCCTCGGCGCGCAGCAGGTCGAGCGCCCGCGCGACGGTCCCGACGGGGACGCCGTGCCGCGCGGCAAGCTCGCGCACGGTGGGCAGGCGATCGCCCTCGACCAGGCGGCGGGCCTCGATGTCGGCCCGGATGGCCTGGGCGATGTCCCGATAGGCGGGCTGGGACATGGACCCAGGATACGTTGTTCCGCCGGAACAATCCTTCAGTGTTCAGATCGAATCGTGTCTAATCATTCGTAAGGCGACCCCGGTTGAAGGCAGTCCAAAGTGGATGGATCGCACCCCTCCATTGGGCGGGCCACGTAGGCCGGGATCGCCACATTTAAGGAGATAGACATTTTGTGGTACCGCTGCCGGTCCGCCCGTCCGGCAGGGTCACGATCGCCGTCGCCCGCACGCATCCCCGCCCGGTGAGCAGCAGGTCGCCGTACACCTGCTCGAACGACGGATAGTGGAACACCGTTTTCATCCCGTCCGCGGGCCGGACCGCCTCGACCACGACCACCGCGTTCGCCGGCGGGCTGGCCTGGGGTAGCGGCTCGAACTTGGCCCACGCCGCCCCGCAGCTCGGCGAGTAGCGCAGCACCGCCGTGCCCACCTGTACGGCCTCCACGCTCACCGGTTCGGCGGCGATCGACACCGCGTCGTCGGCGCACCCGGCGGCCTTGGGGTCGTTGCCGTCCCAGGTGGAGGGTTCGTCGCGCAGCAGGAGCATCAGCAGCGGCGTGATCCCGGCGGCCACGGCGAGCACCGCGCCGAGGGCGAGCCAGCGCCAGGGCCGACGCTTGGGTGCGGGCGTGGCGGCGCGCGCCGCGAGGGCGTCTTCGAGCAGTGGTGAGAGGGTCTTCGCGCCGAGGACGCGTTCGCACTCGAGCACGATGTCGCGCGGCGGGATGCGCCTGCCGGTCTCGTAGTCGGCGATGTTGCTGTGCGCGCTGAGCCCGAGCTGTTTGGTCAGCGCCCGCTGCGACATTCCGCGTGAAACCCGCAATCGGCGTAATTCCGTGCCGAGCGCGTGTTCTGCGGGTGTTCTGTGACTGTTCGGTGTCTCCGGCCGAGCATAATTTGGCATGCGTCTATGGACTCATGTTTACACGTGTGAATGCCACATTGGCTGTGGCCCTGGTAGCGGCGGGCTTGTTCGTGGCGCCCGCGGCGGCGAAGGTGCCGGTGCTCAAGGATGCCGTGGTCCAGACGGTAGGCGAGCGCACCGGCCTGTACGTCGCCCGCGTCGAAGAGCAACGCAGTGTCTCGGGGAGGGACGGCGACTGGGTGTTTGGTGTGGCCATGCAGAACCCCAAGCAGAGCTCCGGGCAGAGCGACTATCCGCGCGGCTGGCTCTTCCTCGCCGTACTCGAAAAGGACGGCTGGACGGTCGCGCTCGACAGCACGTCGCCGTTTGCCCAGCTGTCCGCGCGCGCGCCGGAGTCGGTGTTCGGCGCGCAGGAAAAGCAGATCTTCGCGACGCGCGGCGACATGACGATCCAGGCGGGCAACAACACCGAGCTGGGCCTGCCGTACGCGGTCGGCGCGACCTGGACGATGACCGGCGGACCCCACGGCTGGGCGGGCACCGACACCCCGTATAGCTCGCTCGACCTGTCGGGCGGCGACCACGTCGTGCGCGCCGCGGGCGGCGGGACCGTCTACACCATGTGCGCCGACAGCTCCAACGGCGGCACACCGGGCGGCTGGCGCCGGGTGTACCACGCCAACGGATACACGACGGACTACTACCACCTGTGGAACCTGACCGGCCTGGGCAACGGCGCGAGCATCGCGGCCGGGACGGCGCTGGGCAACACCGGCACCAACCTGTGCGGCGGCGGAGCGGCGTCGGGCCGGCACGTGCACTTCGGCATCCTGTCCGGCACGACACGGGTCGCGTGGCACTGGCGTTCGGCGGGCCAGTGGGTGTTTTGGCAGGCCGGCGCCTACGGCGGCTATGCGCTGCACGGCAGCACGCAGCGCAACGTGGGCACGGGCCTGTACAACTACGGCCCGCTGGGCGGCAACCAGGGCATCGTCGACTCCAACGGCGGCGGCACGGTGAACCGGCGGTCCGGCCCCGGCACCGGATTCGGGATCGTGGGCACGCTCGCTGACGGCGCCGTCGTCACGATCTCGTGCTGGCGCAACGGCACAAGCCACGCGGGCCGCTGGGGCACGACGGCGGTGTGGAACCGGTTGGCGGACGGCACATGGTTTAGCGACGCGTTCGCCTACACCGGCGTCAACACGATCGGGCCGAACTGTTGAGTCACGCAGCGGGTAGGGCCGGACC
>JBIOYB010000656.1:0-12252 GCA_044869915.1 Allorhizocola sp. | reverse complement strand
CCGCCCGATGCCCTTGCCCGCGTGCGCCGGATCCACCATGAACCCGGCGTTGGCCACGTGCGCGCCCCCGCCGCCCTGGTTGCGGTGCATCTCGGCGGTCCCGAGCACGGCGCCGCCCTCATCGACCGCGACATATGCCTGACCGCCCATCCACGTGGATCGCGCCCGCTCCTCGGTCACGTCCCGATCCCACGTGAACGTCTCGCCCGCCACAACGACCGGCCGGATGATCGCCCAGATCCCCGGCCAGTCGGCGGGCCTCGCTTGTCTGATCAACACGCCCGCAAGCCTACTGAGCGGGCCACGGGCGGAACACCGAGATTTGCAGGATGTCGCGCAAGGGCGTGCGGGTGCCCTGCTGCGGCATCGGGAACCAGGCGGCCCAGGCGGTCGCGTTGTCGGCCCACACCATGCCGATTATCTTGGCCTGCTGGGACGGGCCGTAGTCGTGGGTGAACGTCTTGCCCGACAGCATGTCCACCATGACCGCGCTGAGCCGGTCGAGCTTGTCCCGCAGGAGCGCGACGCGTGTGCCGTCCGGAGAGATCGACACACTCCACTGCCAGCCGCACGGTGTGGCCGGATGATACTGCTGTGACCGCTGCTCGCCGGTCACCACGTGGTAGGTGCGGATGTTCCAGCCCTTGTCGTTGCACCGGACCGACTCCCCGCCGCCCCGCGCCCTCGTGATGTCCGGCTCGCCGGCGAGCTCCACCACCGCGATCGTGGATCCGGAGAATCCGGCCGCCTTCTTGTGTTTGGTGGTGAACAGCTGGGCGTGCTGCCCGGTCCTCAGGTTGAAGCTCGAGACGCTGAAGTCTCGATCGAGGTACACCATGTCACCATCGACGCCCAGGACCCGGTTGAACATGTCGCATGTCTTCGGCAGCCGGCGACGCTGGACCTCCTTGCCGGTGGCGTCGAAGCGCACGGCGAACTGATCGACCTTGGCGCAGGCGTCCCCGTCGCTGTGCCCGGGCAGGAACTTATCCTCGATCTCGACGGCGGCATGGTCGGACACGGTGGTAATCGTCCTATCCGGACCTATCTCGATCCACCTCACGGACCTGACATCCACCAGGACGGCCGGGAGGTTGCGCTGGATTTCCCACGAGTCGACCACCAACTGCTGGGCCGACGAGGCGAGGGTCGGTGCGGCCGACGGCGATGCCTCCACACTGGACAGTGGCGGTGGAGGTGGTGGCAGGGCCGAGCCTGCGAGCAGGGCCGGGGCCGCTGCCGTGACGGCGAAAACGGCTGCCGCGGCAAGAACCGTGACCGTACGCCGCACCCGCAGGGTCTTGGCCCGCTTGCGCACGCCGTCAAAGTTGTCGGGCACCGGCCGCACCGCGGCCGCGGCCGAGTCGATGAGCCGCTGGATGTCCGGGTCCGTTGTCATCGGGATCCTTCCTGACTGTGATACGCGCAGCGCAGGGCCTCCAGGCCCCGGGAGAGCCGGCTTTTCACCGTGCCCTCGGCCAGGCCCAGCGCGGCGGCGGTCTCGGCGGTCGAAAGCTGCAGCAGGAACCGGCAGACGACCACCACGCGATACTTGACCGGCAGCGCGGCGAGCAGGTCGTAGGCCAGCCGGTTGGTGTCGTGATCGGGGCCGGCTTCGGGCGGTGGATGCGGCGGTTCGGCAAACGGCAGTTCCCGGCCGAAGCGGCGCCACCATGAGGTGGCCCAGTTCAGGCCCACGCGATAGACCCAGCCGCCCGGGTTGTTGTGGTGGCGCACCCGGCGCCAGTGCAGATACGCGCGGGCCATGGCCTCGTCGGTCGCTTCCCGTGCGAGGTCATGGTCGCCCAGCGTGACGGCGAGGGCACGGTGGACCCGGCTGGCGTGCAACCGGTAGAACTCTTCGAACGTCACGGATGCGCCCAACGCTTTCCATTCGGCGGGGGTGCTCACCGATCCAGTGGCGATCAGCATGCCAGTACACGCGCCCGCGCACCGATCGGTTCCGCCGGTTTGCCGCGCGGTAGGCTGCGCCGCATGACTGAGGATCCGGATACGGGCGCGCCCGGCTGGGACGCCATAGACAGCGCGCTCAATGCCATCTATCCGGGCGTGGAGCCCTATCACCTCGCGACGATGCTCAAATGGCGGCTGGGCGGGCCGGATCCGCTTGACGGTGTGAGCATCTACAACCGCGGCGACCACTGGCATTACGTGAGCTACGGCATGTCCGAGCTCTACGAGAAGCAGTCCGACTACCTCGAGGAGTCGGGCTGGGGGTTCGAGTTCACGTTCCGCGTGACGCGTCAGGAGGGCGAGACCGAGCCGCCGCGCTGGGCGGTGGGGCTGCTGCAAAACCTCGCCCGATATGTGTTTGACTCGGGCAACCCGTTCGGCGTGGGTCACCACATGGACATCAACGGTCCGATCAGTTTGGACAGTCCAAACACGAGTCTGCGCTACATCGCGCTGGACCGCGACCCGGAGCTGGGCGAGATCGACACGCCGCATGGCAGCCTGACCTTCCTGCAGGTGGTCGGGATCACCATGGCCGAATACGAGGCCGCGCAGGCGTGGAGCACGACCAGCCTGCTGGAGGTCATGGCGCGGGAGATCCCGATGCTCGTCACCGACGTCGACCGACCCTGCACAATGGACAATCCTGAGCTCGCGGCGGCCGTGGCCGAGGGGATCGAGCGCGACGGCTCGTCCAGCTCCTCCAACTACGTGACGCAGCTCGACTGGTCCGGCGACCGGGTCGTCTTCGGTGCCCACGCCGCGCCGCGCATCGCCACCGCACTCAAGGGGCGCCTGCCGTTCGGGCGGGCCTTCACGGTGTTCTCCGGCGAGCGCCAGCTGACCTTCGAGCCCGGGGACGAGCTCGCGATGACGCACGACGAGGAGGGGCTTACGATCAGCGTGCCGGCCGATATCGTTGGCCCGCTTGCCGATGCGCTCACGCCCGTGGCGGGCATGACGGCTGTCGCAAGTGGACTGACCGTCGAGATCGTGCCGACCGAGATCCGTGACAGTGAGGGCAATGTGCTCTACGTGGTCGGCTCGCCCACGTAACGCCAGCGCGGACTCTACGTGGGGCCGCGGGGCCAAAGCTCTGCGGCCAAACGGGGATCGCCGCCCGAGCGCGGGCAGCGCTGCGCCGGCCCCCGCCTCGGGCCGGGCCTGCTCCCGCTTGTGCTCGTCGGCCGGTGGAAGGCCGTGCGACCCGCCGCCGCGTGAAAGCGCCAAGAAAGCCCGCCGTGCCAAGCTAGTCGGATGACCAAGACGCAGTACTACACCGCGACCAGTGTGGATGGTTTCATCGCCGACCCGGACAACTCATTGACCTGGCTGTTTCAGGTGGACCGGGGCGGCGTGGACGACTTCGCCCCGTTTTTTGAGCGGGTCGGCGCGATGTGCATGGGCGCGACCACCTACGAGTGGTGCCGGGAGCACATGGAGCCCGGGATGTGGCAACAGTACTACGGTGACACGCCCTGCTGGGTGTTCACCCATCGCGAGCTTCCGGCCATCCCCGGTGCGAATCTGACCTTCGTGTCCGGCGATGTGGCACCGGTACACGATGAAATGGTCAAAGCGGCCCATGGCAAGAACGTCTACATCGTGGGCGGTGGTGAGCTGGTCGGTCGGTTCGCCGATCAGGATCGGCTCGACGAGATCATTTTGGGGGTGGCCGCGGTGACGCTTGGTGGGGGTGCGCCTGTGCTGCCGAGGCGGCTGCTGTCGGATCGGCTCAGTCTCACCGATGTCATGCGCCACGGTCAGTTCGTGCAGCTGACTTACGAGCTGAGGCCAGCTCGCGGGTAGCGTCCTCGTAGGCGGCGGCTGCGCGCTCGAAGTAGTCGAACAGCACGTCGAGCTCCTGCTTGCTGTAGCCCTGCAGGATTTTGCCGACGTTGCGGCGTGCCGGGCCGACCGCCCGGACGAGCTCGGGACTGTCCGGTTTGGACACCGGTTCGATGATGACCTTGCGGCGGTCGGCCGGGTCGGTCGCGCGGCGCACGTGCCCGCCGCGCTCGAGCCGGTCGATGAGCCTGGTCGTCGCGCCCGTGGTGAGCCCGGTGCGCTCGGCCAGCTCGCCGGAGGTCATGGGGCCGGCCAGTTCGAGGCAGTTCATCGCGTACATATCGGTGGCGTTGAGGCCCATGGCCTCCGCGCTGGCCTGGCCGTGCAGGATCACCGCGCTGAGGTAGCGGCGGTAGACCGCACCGGCGTCTTCCCGCATCCGTGTTGACACTCGGCGGTACCCCTCCCATAATTATCTGCATGAGAGCAGATGTTTCTTCAAAGCAGATATATTATATGGGGGGTACCGGCATGAGTGAAGCGGCGATCCGACAACTGCTGGCGCGGCTGGAAGACGCGTGGGCGCGCGGCGACGGGAAGGCCTACGGGGCCGAGTTCACTGCGGATGCCACCTACGTCACGTTTGTCGGCACGGTCTACCGTGGCGCGGCCGAGATAGGCGCGGCGCATCAGGTGCTTTTCGACAAATTTCTACGCGGTACCAAGCTAGCCGGGCACCTCGAGGAAATCCGTTTCGTGTCCGACGGCGTCGCCGTCGTGGCCTCGCGCGGCGATGTCTACAAGGGACACAGGCCGCCCGCACGGCTCGGCAAGGTGCAGACCTACACGGTCGTGCGCGAGGCGGACGGGCAGTGGCGCGTCGCCGCCTTCCACAACACCAAGCGGCGCCGGCTTTTGGAGGCCATCTCCTTCAGGTTCGCCCCGCAGACCGCGCCGGCGGCGGTGCCACGATGAAACTGATGCACGAGTTCACGGGCGATGTCCACGCGCCACCGTCGCGAGTGGAGGATCGGCTGCGGGCGCGCCTGCCTGGGTTCGGGCGGGTGCGGCCGGGCGTCTACGCGCTGCAGGGCGGCTGGTGGTATCGCGGCGAATACCACGTGCAGCCCCTGCCAAGCGGGGGCACGCGGCTGGTGCACCGCATCTACAACGTCGCCGGGCCGGGCTCCCGCTGGGCCGTGCCGCTGGCCAACCGGATGTTCATCGGGTTCGCCGAGAAGACCGGGGCGGGCTTCCGCCGGCTCTTGGCAGATCTGGACGAACGCCGCTAGAAACGTTTGAGCCGTGGTCGGCGTAGCCCGTGCGGCCGGGCGGGTGCCGTGGGAGCCGAAGTGGCCCGCCCGCCCTGCCGGACTGGAGACGGCGGAGTTCCCGGCGCGGCGGGATGGTGGCGGGCTTGCGGTGGAGCGCCCGGCGCGGCGGGCTTGCGGTGGAGTTCCCGGCGCGGCGGGATCGCAGTGGAGCGCCCGGATCGCGGCGGATGGCGGGATCGCGGTCAAGCACCGCGGCCCGGCCGCGGCCGTCGGCTGGAGCACGCTACGGTCGCTGCCGACTACCTCCCGGCCGGGCTCGAGGCGACCACGACCGCGGCCTATGCTCCGGCGGTCTCCGCCGGCGCGAGCCGGATGCTGATGCTGTTGATGCAGTAGCGCGCGTCCTTGTCGGTGAACCGCTCGCCGTAGAAGACGTGCCCGAGGTGGGAGTCGCAGTTGGCGCAGCGCACCTCGGTGCGGACCATGCCATGCGAACGATCCTCGATATATTTGATGGTGCCTGGGATGGCCTCGTCAAACGACGGCCAGCCGCAGTGGCTGTCAAACTTTGTCACGCTGTCGAAAAGTTTGGCACCGCAGGCGCGGCAGTGGTAGCTGCCGGGCGTCTTTGTGTCGACGTATTCGCCGGTCCACGCCGGCTCGGTGCCACCGCGGCGCAGCACGCGGAACTCTTCCGGGCTCAGCCGGATCTGCCACTCGTCGTCGGTCAGGGAGGAGATCTGCTCCATGAGTGAACCGTACGCTGTAACGTCGTGCTATGCCCAAGGCTGATGCGGCCGAGTATGAGGTCGGTAATAGGACCGTAAGACTGAGCAGCCCGGACAAGATCTATTTCCCGCGGCGTGGGTTCACGAAGCGGGACGTGTTCGAGTATTACGTGGCGGTGGCCGAGCCCATGTTGCGGGCCATCCGCGACCGGCCGACGGCCGTGCAGAGGTTTCCCGACGGCATCGACGGGGAGATGTTTTTCCAGAAGAGGGTGCCGGCACGCGGCACGCCCGATTGGATCAAGACCGCCGAGATCGAGTTCCCGAGCGGGCGCAAGGCGCACGAGCTGTGCCCGGACGAGCCGGCCCATCTGGCGTGGTCGGCGCAGATGAGCGCGGTGGTGTTCCACCCGTGGCCGGTGCGGGCCCCGCTCACGCACAACCCGGATGAGCTGCGCATCGACCTTGACCCGCAGCCGGGGACCGACTTCGCCGACGCCGCGCGCGTGGCAAAGGATCACCTGCGGGAGGTGCTGGCCGACGCCGGTCTGACGGGCTACGCCAAGACGTCGGGCGGGCGCGGGGTGCACGTATATGTGCGCATCCGTCCGGAGTGGACGTTCATCGACGTGCGGCACGCGGCCATCGCCGTGGCCCGCGAGCTCGAGCGGCGCGACCCCGACGGCGTGACGGCGGCGTGGTGGAAGGAGGAGCGCGGCAGCCGCGTGTTCGTCGACTTCAACCAGATGGCGCGCGACCGGACGATCGCGGCCGCATACTCGTTGCGCGCCAACGCCCGCGCGACCGTCAGCACGCCCGTCCCGTGGGACGATCTGTCCGATGTGGAGCCAGACGACTTCGACCTGCGCACAGTGCCCGAGCTGTTGCGCACACGCGGCGACGCCTGGGAGCACATGGACGACACGGCGTTCGGGCTCGAGACCCTGCTCGAGTGGTGGGCCAAGGACGACCGCGAGATGCCCTACCCGCCGGACTATCCGAAGATGCCCGGCGAGCCGCCCCGCGTGCAGCCCAGCAAAATCAACCTGGCCAACTGGGAGACACCCTCAGACTGACGGCTGGGCGGCCAGCTCCGACAGCGGGCGCATCGTGCGGATGCCCCGGCTCAGCGTCGCCGTCACCGCCGAGATCGCCATGACGCCCGCGAACGCCAGCACGGTCGCCGGGCCGCCCCACCACTGCACGAGCGCCCCGCCCAGCAGGGACGCCAGGCTCGACAGGCTCATCGCGGCCATGAAGATCACCGACATGACCCGGCCCTGCAGGCGATCGGGCGTGACCGCGGCCTGATAGCCGAACAGAGCCGCGTTGCATACGGGTCCGAGGGCGATCGCGACTGCCATCGGTACCCCCAAAAATAGAGAATCTGTCAGGAGCGCACCGGCGGCGATCACAGCGACCCCGATCCAGCAGATCGCCATGATCAGGAGCCGCAGCGGGACGCGGCGGGACAGGGCCGGGGCGAGCAGCGCCCCGATCAGCAGCCCGACGGCGACCATGGCCTCGACCGCGCCGATCAGTACGGGCGGTGTGCCCCGCTGCTGCAGGATCACGATGATCGCGAAACTGAGCCCGTTGAAGGCGAGGTTGATCGGCGGCGCCACGAGCAGCACAGCGCGCAGGAACGGTTCGCGGAAGGTGAACCGCAGCCCCTCCAGCAGCTCCTTGACCGGATGCTCGCGCGGCCCGGAACGCTTCTCCTGCATGGGCCGGCGGATCAGCCAGACGCCGATGAAGGACAGCAGGTATGACACGGCATCGGCGAGGAACGGCAGGCTGCGTGCCACACTGTAGAGCGCCCCGCCGATCGGCGGCCCGATCAGCGACACGGTCGCGGCGCGCGCCTCGTTGCGGGCTGTGGCGTCCGGCACCTGCTCCAGCGGCACGACGTTGCGCACGGCGCTGAACTGGGCGTTTTCGTGCGCCACGCTCATCATCGCGGTCACGACGGCGGTCACGACGATCCACGACAGGGTGACCCGGTCGGTGACGATGGCCCAGGTCAACAGCCCATACGCCGCCAACTGGACGGCGTCGGCCGTGAGCATCAGCCGGCGCCGGTCGAGGCGATCGGTGATGACCCCGGCCGGCAGCGTGCACACGAAACGCACGGCCGCGGACGCCGTCCCGACGATGCCCGCCCTGATCGGCGAACCCGTGATGCCGAGCGTGAGCAGGGGCATCGCCAGGGATGACATGGACGTGCCAAGGTGGGAGAGGGCCTGGCTGCCCCAGAGCAGGTTGAACGCGCGGTTGCGCCACAGGCTCGGCGGCTTGCGCTCCTCGGTGGGCGCGAGAGTCATGACGCTATCGTGACGTCAAAAGTGACATCACGCAAGACGTCATGCCGATGTGGCGGTGTTTGGGCAGGCCGCCGTCTTGAGCAGGGCCAGCAGCCGCTCGCACACCTCTGTCGAGTCGTCAAGGTGGCGATTGTAGGTGACTCCGAGTAGCGCCCGCAGGTGGGCGCTCAGGGCCTCGGCCAGCTCCTCCTCGCTGTCGGCCCACACGACGAGCTGCACCACGGCGCTCACTTGACCACCCCACCTTTCTTTGCGGTGCCATCTATAGCATCGCACGGATGTCATCAGCTGTTACCGATGCAGCTCACCGACACTTATCCGTTTCTTATTGGGGGACAATACGTTTCGCATGCCTCACGTGGCCCGTCCGTGGCGGGAACTCGAGGCGATGCTGTTGGTGTGGGCGGCGTCCCTGCCGGTGATCCCTGTTTGGCCGCTGAGCTTTGGCCCGCTCGACCGCCGAGGTGGGCACCGACGAGGCTCCAATGTGGACACCGGCTTGGTCAAGCGGTAAAGCTCTGGCGCGGATCCGGGCTCGATCGTCCGCGCGCGCCCAGGTGCGCCCGTGTCCCAATCGCGCCTGGGGACACCTGGGGCACCTGGGGGGCACCTGGTGGGGCGCGCTTGCGGCCGGCAGCAGGGGGTGTGCCGTGGCCTTGCCGCAGGAAAGTATAGAAAGGTTTAATCATCAATGGCCATGGGGACTAACCGCCCCATGGCTATCTCTCGTTATAGGACGGCCACCGGTGCCGGGACGCTCGTGGCGCTGCTGCTTGTGCTCATCGGGGGCAGCCCGATGTTTGCGCGCTGGGCCAACAACAACACCGACGCCAACACCGCCGGCGGCTGGTTCATGCGCCAGTTCGCTTGGCCGGCTTGGAGTTTCGACGAGGACCAGTCGGTGCAGAACGCGTTCGCGGCCGCGCTCAAGGCGCTGCTGGTTGTGGCGTTCACGGCGCTTTTCCTTATGCTGCTTACCGGTTCGCAGTTGGCCTCCGCCCGCGGCGGCGGCAGTCAGTTGCTCGCCGGCTGGGCCGCGTTCATCTTCGCCGCCGCGCTGGCAGGCTTGGTCTCGGCGTTCGTGTTCGCCGGCCCGACCGTTCTCAACGCGTTTCAGCAGGCCGGCGGCGGAGCCGTCTACGGTCTGTTCGTCGGCTGGCTGGTAGGCGCGGCCGCGCTTGGTGGGCGCAGGCCGTAGCCTGTCCAGGTGTTTGACACTTACATAATGCCGGGCGAGGGTGTGCATCCCGAGGGGATCGCCGAGGATCCGGACGGCGTGACCTTCTACGTTTCCAGCGCCCGGCAGGGGACCATCTTCCGCGGCCGGCTCGACCGCCAGGAGCTCGAGATCTGGCAGCCGGCCGGGGTGGATGGCCGCACCAACTCACTGGGCATGACCGTTGACGGGCGCGGGCGGCTGCTCGTGTGCGGGCACAGGTCCGGCCATCTGTTCGCCTATGACACCCGCACCGGCGCACTGGTGTGGCGCCAACGAGTCCCGTCCGCCGACCCGATGCTCAACGACGTCTGCGTGGTGGGCGAGCACGCGTACGTCACCGACTCCCACAGCCCGATCGTGTGGCGCTTCCCGCTCGACGGTGGCGATCCGGCCGAGTGGGCCGATCTCGGCGAGGCCCAGCTGAGGCCATACCTCAACGGAGTGGTCGCCCACGAGGGCGGGCTTCTCGTTGCGGCGCAAGGCACCGAGGTCCTGTGGCGGGTGGATCTGGCCTCCCGCGAGACGACCCGTCTGGCCGACGGCATCGCCGCCGATGGGATGATGATTGTCGATGACATCCTGTGGGCTTGCGACAACAACGACAAAGGCTTTTATCTTTCTGGGTACCGCTTGAGCCCGACCGTGAGCCTCGTCCATCGGATCACGCTGCCGACCGACGACACCCCCACCACCGTCGCCCACCTCGGCGGCCGGGCCCTCGTCGTCAACTCCCAGTTCATCCCCGGTCGCGAGGGCCGGGCCGCGCCGCCCTTCACGGTCACCGCAGTAGAGTTGCCGGGTGCACATCGACCCCGAGCGGCTTGAAGTGTGCCTCGACGTGCTCCGGCAGGTCGAGGCGCTCCCCTCCGACCACCCCGACGCCGTCCGGGTGCGCCGCGCCACGGCCTCCGTCTTCAAGGCGGTCAAGCAGGAGCGGCGCCGCACGGCCCGAGAGGCCGTGCAGGCCAACGATAACGCCGTGACCGCGGCCACGGCCACCGGCGCGGCGGGCCGCATCGACGACGAGACGGCCGGCATCCAGCTCGTGTCGCCGACAGCCGGTGCCAGCGCGGGAGTCCTGCTCCGCCCCCGCGCGTGTTACATCTGCAAGCAGCGATACACGCAGGTCGACGCGTTCTACCACCAGCTGTGCCCCGACTGCGCCAAGCTCAACCACGCCAAGCGCGACGCGCGCACCGATCTGACCGGCAAGCGCGCCCTGCTGACCGGCGGCCGCGCAAAGATCGGGATGTATATCGCGCTGCGCCTGCTGCGCGACGGCGCGCACACGACCATCACCACCCGCTTCCCCAACGACGCGATCCGCCGCTTCCGGGCGCAGCCCGACAGCGCCGACTGGATCGACCGGGTGCGCATCGTCGGCATCGACCTGCGCGACCCGGCCCAGGTCATCGCGCTGGCCGACGACGTCTCCGGGCAGGGCCCGCTCGACATCCTGATCAACAACGCCTGCCAGACGGTGCGGCGCAGTGCGGGCGCCTATGCGGCGCTCATCGCGGGCGAGGCCGCCCAGATCGAGGGGCCCGAGGTGGTGCGCTTCGGCCACTACACCGGCGAGAGCCCGGCCGAGGCCGCGATCCAGTCCATGCCGCACCCGGACGACGCGACCGCGCTCGCGCTGTCCTCCTGGGGCGCGCGAAGCGACGCCCGGCAGGATCGCCTTGAGGCGGCGGTTGCATCCGATTGGCGAGAGGCTTCGCCCGCACGCAAATCGGACGCGCCCGCCGCCGCGATCCGGCGCGCCGGGTCGACCGAGATCGACGCGGGCGGGCTCATCCCCGACCTCATCGCGTCCAACTCGTGGGTGCAGGTCGTGGACGAGGTCGACCCGATCGAGCTGCTCGAGGTGCAGCTGTGCAACATGACCGCGCCGTTCATCCTGGTGAGCCGGTTGCGCACGGCCATGCGCAACTCCCAGGCGCGCAGGAAATACGTGGTCAACGTGTCCGCAATGGAGGGTCAGTTCGGCCGGGGCTACAAGGGGCCGGGGCACCCGCACACCAACATGGCCAAGGCCGCGCTCAACATGTTGACCCGCACCAGCTCCCGCGAGATGCTCGAGACCGACGGCATCCTCATGACCGCGGTGGACACGGGCTGGATCACCGACGAGCGGCCGCACCCGACCAAGATGCGCCTGGCCGAGTCCGGCTTCCACGCGCCGCTCGACCTCGTGGACGGCGCGGCGCGGGTCTACGATCCGATCGTGCGTGGCGAGGCGGGCGAGGACGTGTTCGGCTGCTTCCTCAAGGACTACGAGAAGTCCAGCTGGTGAAGTCCGTCGACCTGATCGGTTTTGGCCGCCACGACCCTTGCGCCCGCTGGATGGACGGCGCCTTCTGGCTGGCCGCACGCACGCCGGACGGCCCGGGGACGATCGCCTTGGGCGCCAACGGGTTTGAGGTGTTCGGGCCGGGCGGGGACTGGCTGGGGGAGCGAGCGCCGGGCATGCTCGGGCTGGAAGACGACGTGTCGACCTTCGATCCCAGCCCGCACCCGCTGATCCGGCGGCTCGCGCATGAGCATCAGGGGGTGCGCTTCCCTCGTACCCACCAAATCTTCCCTAGGCTTTTAAGAAATATCTGCGAGCAGAAGGTGACGGGCAAGGAGGCCTACCGCGCATACTCCGCGATAGTGCGACATTTCAAGGAGCGTGCGCCCGGGCCCCGTGACGACCTCCTGCTGCCGCCCGACCCACAGCGGGTCGCGGCGACGCCCTATTACGTCTTCCATCCGCTGGGCGTGGAGCAGAAGCGCGCCGACACCATCCGGCGCGCCGCGTTCGAGATGCCGCGCCTGCAGCTGTGCCAGACCAGCGAGGAGCTGACCCGTCGTTTGACAAACATCCCGGGCATCGGCGTGTGGACGGCGGCCGAGGTGGTCAAGGTGGTCTTCGGCGACCCCGACGCGGTCAGCGTGGGCGA
>JBIOYB010000655.1:0-3930 GCA_044869915.1 Allorhizocola sp. | reverse complement strand
GTAACGCGGTGGTGAAGAGGTCCACGAAGAAGTCGCGTGCCGCCACCGTCCGCCTGCCGGACGGTCCGGCCAGTGTAAGCAACGCATCCAGCGCGAGCGCGGCGGCCGGCAGGTCGCCGGCCGGATCGGCGTGCGACAGCGACCCGCCGAGCGTGCCGCGGTGGCGCACCTGCCGGTCGCCGACGGTCGCTGCCGCCTGCGCCAGCAGCGGCACATCGGAGGCGGCCAGCTCGGCATGCGTGGTCATCGCGCCGATGACATAGGCGTCGTCGACGACGTTGATCCCGCGCAGCTGGGCCAGCCCGCCGAGGTCGACCAGCAGCGAGGGCGCCGCCAGGCGCAGGCGCAGCACGGGCAGCAGGCTCTGCCCGCCCGCGAGCACCTTGCCCTCGTCACCCGCCTCGGCCAGCGCGGCGACGGCATCCTCCACAGTGGACGGGCAGATGTAGTCGAACGCCGCCGGGATCATGCGACCACCTCCTGAAGGGCGCGCCACACGCGCTCGGGCGTGCAGGGCATCGGAACATCCATGACACCGTGCGGACGCAGCGCGTCGACGATCGCGTTGACCACGGCCGGCGTCGCGGCGATCGTGCCCGCCTCGCCGACACCCTTGACGCCCAACGGGTTGGACGTGGCGGGCGTCTCCGTGCGGTCGCTGACGATCTCGGGCAGGTCGGCGGCGCTCGGGATCGTGTAGTCGGCCAGCGACCCGCTGAGCAGGTTGCCGTCCTCGTCGAACACGGCCTCCTCATAGAGCGCCTGCGCGATGCCCTGAGCCACGCCTCCGTGCACCTGACCCTCGACGATCAGCGGGTTGATGACCCGGCCCACGTCGTCGACGCACACGTATTTGCGGATCGTCACCTGGCCGGTCTCGGTGTCCACCTCGGTCGCGCACAGGTGGGTGCCGTGCGGGAAGGAGAACGCCTGCGGGTCGAACGTGGCCTCACTGTCCAATGTGGGCTCGAGGCCGTCGGGCAGGTTGTGCGCCGCGAACACGGCGAGCGCGCAGTCGGCGAGCGTCTTGGCCGCCTCATCGCTGCCGCGCACCCGGAACGCCCCGTCGGCGAACTCCACATCGGACGGCGCGCACTCCAGCATGTGCGCGGCCACCACGGAAGCCTTGTCGCGCACCTTCTGGCAGGCCATCACGAGCGCTATCCCACCGACCGCGAGCGACCTGCTCCCATAGGTGTCCAGGCCCTTGTGCGAGGTGCGGGTGTCGCCGTGCAGCACCTCGACGTCGTCGAACGCCACGCCCAGCTGGTCGGAGACGATCTGGCTCCAGGCGGTCTCGTGGCCCTGCCCGTGCGGGCTCGAGCCGGTGACCACCTCGACCTTGCCGGTGGGCAGCACCCGCACGGTCGCCGACTCCCAGCCGCCCGCGCCGTAGCGCAGCGCGCCGAGCACTCGCGACGGGGCCAGCCCGCACATCTCGGTATAGGTAGAGATCCCGAGGCCCAGCTGAACGGTGTCGCCCGACTCGCGCCGCGCCGCCTGCTCGGCACGCAGCGCGTCGTAGCCGAACAATTCCATCGCCTTGTCGGTCGCGGCGGCGTAATCACCGGAGTCGTAGGTCAGCCCGGCCACCGTCGTATAAGGGAACTGCTCGATCCAATTGCGCCGCCTGACCTCCATCGGATCGAGCCCCAATTCGACGGCTAGCTCGTCCATGATGCGCTCGATCCCATAGGTCGCTTCGGGCCGCCCGGCACCCCGATAGGCGTCGGTCTTGGTGGTCGTCGTGAAGACGCCCGTGCATTCGAAGCGGTACCCCTCAAATTTATAAATGCCGTTGTACATGAAGGCGCCGAGCAAAGGCACGCCGGGCGTCACGATCCCCAGATAGGCGCCCATGTTGGCGATCAGCTTGACGTGCAGGCCGGTGACCGTGCCGTCGCGCTTGGCGTACAACGTCAAATCCTGAATCAAATCGCGGCCGTGGTGCGCGGAAACCATGTTTTCCGAGCGCGACTCGGTGTATTTCACCGGCCTGCCGATCCGGTTGGCCGCCGCGAAGGCAATCCACTCCTCCGGGGTCACGGCAAGCTTGCCGCCGAAGCCTCCGCCTACGTCCGGTGCGATCACCCGGATTTTATGTTCTGGGGTACCGGTGGTAGCCGCCAAAAGGAAGCGCAAAATGTGCGGGATTTGCGTCGCCGAATAGACCGTCCACTCGCCACCCGAGGGGTCCACGATGACGCTTCTCGGCTCCATCGATGCCGGGATCAGGCGCTGCTGCACATAGCGCCGCTTGATGGTCACCTCGGCCTCGGCCGCGACGTCGCCGACGGCACGCCCGGCGCCCGCCTCCGCCGAGTCAAAAACCCAGTCGTAGCAACGGTTGGTGCCCGCGTCGGCGTGCACGAGCGGCGAACCCTCGGCCAGCGCCGCCTCCAGGTCGAGCACGACCGGCAGCGGCTCGTAGTCCACGTCGATCAGCTCGAGCGCGTCCACCGCGCTGGCCCGGTCGCGGGCCACGACGACGGCCACGGGCTCGCCGACGTGGCGCACCTCGTCCACCGCGAGCGGGAGATATTTGGGCATCACGATGTCGGCCGTCACCGGCCAGGCGCACGCCAGGGTCCCCTGCGTCTCGGCCACATCGGCCCCGCTGAACGCGGCGATGACGTTGGGCGCGGAGGCGGCCGCGGAGTAGTCGACCTTGGTGATGCGGGCGTGCGCGTGCGGGCTGCGCAGGATCGCCATGTGCACCATGCCGGGCACGGTGATGTTTTCGGTCCAGCGGGTCCGCCCGGTGATCAGGCGCGCGTCCTCCTTGCGCAGCCGGGCCTTGCCGATCTCCATGCCGATTTCCGTGGTCGTCATGCCTGCGCTCCCTCACTGGCCGACCGGACCGCGCGCACGATGTTTTGGTATCCCGTGCACCGGCACAGGTTGCCCTCGAGCCCTTCGCGGATCTCGGTCTCGCTGGGGCTGGGATTTTCGCGCAACAGGTCCACGGCCGCCATCACCATGCCGGGCGTGCAATAGCCGCACTGCAGTGCGTGGTGCTCGTGGAAGGCGCGCTGCACCGGATGATCGCCGCCGAGGCCCTCGACGGTGGTGACCTCACGCCCGTCGGCCTGCACGGCGAGCACCGAGCAGCTCTTGACCCCGCGCGGCACGCCGTCGGGATCGGTCATCAGGACGGTGCAGGCACCACAGTTGCTTGTGTCGCAGCCCACCACCGTGCCGATCTTGCCGACCTGATCGCGGAGGTAGTGGACGAGAAGCATTCGGGGCGGCACGCCGTCGGAATAGCGCGTGCCATCGACTGTGATCGAGACCCTGGCCATGCCCCTCACTTAACTCTTACGGTTTTGTTAACGCAACTATTGATCATGATGTATCCGGTCGGCGAGTGTCGAAAGTGGACGGCCGCCGCCGCCCCACCGGGCCGCGATGATCTCCGCCGCGACGCTGACCGCGGTTTCCTCGGGCGTGCGGGCGCCGAGGTCCAGGCCGATCGGCGAGGCGAGGGTGGCCAGCTGGTCCTCTGGCACGCCGGCCTCGCGCAGGCGGGCCAGCCGGTCCTCGTGCGTGCGGCGCGAACCCATCGCGCCCACGTAGGCCAGCCTCCGGGCGAGCGCCACCTCCAGCACGGGCACGTCGAACTTCGGGTCGTGGGTCAGCACGCACACGACCGTGCGCTCGTCGATGCGGCCCGCGTCGAGCTCGCGCGTCAGATAGCGGTGCGGCCAGTCGACGACCACCTCGACGCCCGGAAACCGTTTGGGTGTCGCGAAAACCGGGCGCGCGTCGCACACCGTCACGCGGTAGCCGATAAAACCACCCATGCGGGCGACCGCCGACGCGAAGTCGATCGCCCCGAACACGAGCATGCGCGGCTTGGGCGCGAACGTGGCCACAAACAGCGTGAGCCCCTGGCCCATGCGCTCGCCGCCGGGACCGTACTCGAGCGTG
>JBIOYB010000654.1:0-32518 GCA_044869915.1 Allorhizocola sp. | reverse complement strand
AGTTCGGCCGCGAGCCACTGCTGTGCCGCGGCCGCGTCGGCGAAGACCACGGTCGTGCGGCCGGCCCGGTCGGCGCCCGGGATCCGCACGGTGTGGCTATAGAGCAGGGCGGCGGCCGAGTTGACCGTGCCGAGGAAGAACTCGCACAACTGCTCCACAACGGACGGTTGGTCGTCGTCGCCGGCCTCGTCGCTGCCATACTGCCGGAGCAGATCGTGCAGACCGTATCGCCCGTCCGCCCGCTGCTCGCACAGATGCGCGTCGGCCAGGCGACCCAGAAGCTCGAGCGCGTGCTCATGGTCCGTGCCCAGCAGCGCCGCCGCCGCGTGCTCGCCGATGTCGTTGACCGGCACCAGGCTCATCAGCCGAAACAGGCGCTGCGCCGCGGGCGGCATGACCCGGTAGGACAGCGCGAACGCGGCCTGCACCGAGGCCTGCGGATCGCCGCTGACGCTCAACCGCTCCAGCCTGCGGTCGGCCGACAGGGCGGCGACATATCCCGGCAGGTCGCGGTGCGAGCCGTCCGCGAGCTTGGCGGCCGCGATCCGCAGCGCCAGCGGCAGGTGCCCGCACACCTGCGCCAGCCTGGCCAACGCTGGCCGGTGCGCCGGGGTGGACACAAAATCCTGAAGCAGCGCAACGGCTTCGTCCTCGGCGAGCAACCCCAGCTCCAGCCGGCGTGCGTTGTCGCGCGCCAGGAGGCCGGTCAGCCTGTCCCGGCTGGTGACGATCACCATGCCGGTGCCCCGCCCGGGCAGCAGCGGCCGGACCTGCTCGGCGGTGCTGGCGTTGTCGAGGATCACGAGGACCGACCGGCCGTCCAACAGCGTGCGGTAGAGCCCGGCCGCCTCGTCGAGGTCGAGCGGCACCTCCGACGCCGGCACGCCGAGCGCCCGCAGGAACAGGGTCAGTGCGGATATCGCGGTCATCGGCGGCTCCGGCGCGTACCCCCTGAGATTCACATAGAGCTGTCCGTCGGTGAAGCGGTCCGCGGCGCGGTGGGCCCACCTCACAGCGAGAGCAGTTTTTCCCACGCCGGCCATCCCGGAGATCACCGTGATCCGGCCGCCGCTCGCGGCCATCGCGTCGAGGGCCTTCAGATGCTCGTCGCGCCCGGCAAAACCGGCCGTGTCCAGCGGCAAATAGTGCGGGACAGGCGTGGCGGCCTCGGGCGGCGTGTCCCACCCCAACGGGATGGGCTCGCCCTTGAGCATCGCCGTTTCGAGCAGGCGCAACCGGTTGGTCGGCTCCAGGCCGAGCTCGTCGACCAGCGTTTTGCGCGCGTCCTGATAGGCCTCGAGCGCGGCCGCCCGCTGGCCGGACCGATAGAGCGACAGCATCAGCTGCTCGTGGAAGCGCTCGCGATAGGGGTGCCGCTCCACCAGTTGACGCAGCTCCAGGACGGTGTGGCCGTGGTCGCCGAGCGCGAGATCGGCCTGCATCCGGTGCTCCAAGGCGTCCAAGCGGAGCTCCTGCAGCTGGGCTATCTCGGGGCGCAGTGCCGGCTCGTCGCACAGGTCGGCGAACGGATCGCCGCGCCACAGCGCCAGCGCGTCACGCAACAGGCGCGCCGAGCTCACCCAATCGGCAGCGGACAGCGACTGCCGCCCCTCGGCGACGAGATCGATGAATCGGAGCATGTCGAGCTCGTCGCGCTCGACGGCCAGGACGTAGCCCTGCCGCCCGCGGCTGAGCAGGTGTTGCGCACCAAGCGCTTTGCGCAACCGGAGCACATGCTGCTGGATGTTGGCCCGCGCGGAAGCCGGCGGCCGGTCGGCCCACAGCGCGTCCATCAGGACGTCGGTGCTCACGACCTGGCCGGCCTGGCAAACCAGCACGCTGAGCACCAGGCGTTGCTTGGGTGACCCGAGGTCGACCTGCCGGCCGTCCCCCCGGAACGCCTCAAGCGGCCCAAGAACTCGAATGTCCACGCGTCTCCTGCCGACACCTATACACCGAGATATAGAAATCGTATAGCGGCGGCTTGGACTATGGGGGTACCGAGTTGATATTGACTGGTATCGCTCTATGCGAGGAGGTCGAAAGGCATGAGCGCATTGAAGAACTCGCCGTCATGGGTGCCGAGCGGCTACAGACTGCAGCACCGGTTTGCCGGCGAGGCGGCGGGCGGTTTCCACGGCGCGGGCGACGACCAGGTCGCTTTCCTGCACGCGCTGCCCACCAAACAGCACGACCCGTCCTACCCTTTGATGGTGTACGCGGCCGCGGCGCCCGGGCGGGAGCTGGACGGCACGCAGGGCCGCGCCGGGACCGAGGTAAACCTTGGCATCGCGGGCGTGAAGGCCATCTACCACGACGGCATGTGGCACGTCGACGGCTCGATGCTGGAGAGCGAGGGCATCGAGGCCGCGAAGGCCTGGCGGTCCGGCGGGGTCCACTCGCTGACCATCCACGCACCCGGCCGCACCGTCGGCATCCGGGCCCGGCGCGACGTGGCGCTCGAGGACCTCGTGTCGATGGCCCGCTCGCTTGACCTCGCCTGATCCCGCGGAAAGCCCATGCACTGGACAGTGATGGCGCAGATCGCGATCGGCGTCGTGTTGGCCGTCGCCGCGGGCGCCAAACTCTGGGGTAAGGCATCCGTCGCCTCGTTTTTGGAGGCCATGTCGATACCGCCGGCAGTCGCCGCGCCGGTGGGGTTCGCCCTGCCGGTGGTGGAGGGCGTGCTCGGCGTGTTGCTAGTGCTGCGTATCGGGGGTGGCGCAGTCGTCCTGGCCGCCGCGGCGCTGTGCACCGGATTTGCCGCGACACTCGTCGTGGCGCAGCTGCGCGGGGTGACCGCGGGCTGCCGATGCTTCGGCGCGCTCGACGGCGAACGGATGACACCGGTCGCCGTGGCACGGGCTGTGGTCCTCGCGCTGGCGGCGCTGGCCCTGGCTGCGTGGGGCGACGATCGGCCGGCCGTGGCGACGGGCTCCGTCGTGTGGCTGGGCGTCCTCGCCGGTGCCGCGTATGTGGCCGCGTCCGCCCTGCTGGGCCGGGTCTACGAGTTCGAGCGGGGCCGCAGGCGCGTCCTCGCCCACCTGAGGGAGTCGCGACAATGAACGCCGTCTTCTGGGCCAGCTACATCATTTTGTGGGTCATGGTGGCCGTGCTCGCGGTCGGCATGTTCGCGCTGTATCACCACTTTGGACAGATGTACCTGGGCAGCCCGCCCGGAAGGGAGGAGCAGGGGCCCAAACTCGGCAGCTACTTCAAGCCCGTGGAGAGCGTCGACCTGCGCGGCACGACGATCGTTGCGCCGCTTGCCAACCGGCCGCTGCTGGCCGTCTTCGTCTCGACCGGCTGCGCGCTGTGCGCACAGCTGCGCGAGGCGCTGCTTGGGTTCGCGCGGGCCAACGAGGACATGGCGATCGTCGTCTAGTGCGACGGCCACCCGCGGGCGGTCCAGGCGTGGGCGGGCGAACTGGCCGACGCGGTCTACGTCGTGCCCGATCGGCGGGGCCGGATCGCGGTCCGCAACAACATCGACGCGACACCGTTCGGCGTGGCGGTCGGCATGGACGGGCTCGTGCAAGCGAAGGGCATCGTCAACGACCTCGAAGGGCTGGAGCACCTCGCGCTGGACTCGCTGTCCGTACACAACTAGGAGGCAAAGATGACTCGTTTGGTCAAGTGGGGCGCGATGCGGATCAACCGCAGGCGTGCCCTGGCCGCGGCCGGGACGGGCGTGTTCGGCGCGTTCGCGTCCATGGCGATCGGCGCGCCGGCATACGCGGCACCGTGCAGCGGGCCTTATGGGACCGGTAACTGCGGCAGCTCGCTGTGCAGCGGGCCTAACTGCCGCAACGCCCTGCCCTACCGGTGTCACAAGGTGACCGGTTACTGCCGCAACCCGTCCAGTGCCTGCTGGACATCCGGCTCGGGCACGTGCTGTGACTGCAAGTGCTACGAGGCCACCTATGTCTGGTACTGCTACTGCTATGGCTAGCCGGGCCGCGGGGTTGATGAAATGGGGCGCGATGCGGATCAACCGCAGACGCGTCCTGGCTGCGGCCGGGACGGGCGTGTTCGGCGCGTTTGCGTCCGTGGCGATCGGGGCGCCCGCGCACGCGGGCAGCTGCTCCGGTCCGTATGAGACCGGTCACTGCGGCAGCTCGCTGTGCAGCGGGCCCAACTGCCGCAACGCATTGCCGTACAAGTGCTACAAGGTATCCGGTTTCTGCGACACGCCGGGTGTGGCGTGCTGGACGTCGGGCAGCCACACCTGTTGCAAGTGCAAGTGCTATGAGGCCACCTATGTCTGGTACTGCTACTGCCACGGCTGATCCGGCAGTGTTCTAAAAGAGGGAGCCGACTGTGCGCGCACAACCCGCGACGGCGCACCGCGCCCGCGCCACCTTGATCCTGCTCGGCGCGGCGGGGCTGGGATCCAGCGTCGCGGCGGCGGCACAGGTCCGGCTCGACGGTGGCGTGGATCTTCGCGTCACGGCGATCGCACTGATGATGCTCGCCGCGTTCCTGAGCGGCGTCCAGGGCCTCGGCACCGATTGAGGCCGCAACGCGGTGTATGTCGCCGCGCAGCCTCCAGGTTGGGGGCCATGGACACGTCCAATATGGATCGCCGGCGTGATCGTGCATGTCATCGGTCTCATCGCGGGCGCCTCGGCGACGGGCGTACTCGGATTCGTCATCGGTGACACACTCCGTCACCCTCCACAGTGGATACTCGGCGCGCTCGCGCTCGCCCTGGCGGCGTTCGGCGCGCGGTTGGTGTCCGTCAAACTGGAGGGCAGCCGGTGGCGCGTGCCGGGGCACTGGGCGCGGCTGGGACATATCGGCGATTCGGCCGCGTTCGGTTTCATGGTGGGGACGGGCGTGGCGACCGCGCTGGCGTCGCCCGGCTTCTATCTCGTGGCGGCTTGGGGCCTTGCCGCGCCGGAATTTTCGGCGGTGTGGCCCGTGTTTGCCGCGTTCGGAGCCGGGCGCGCCGCGCCCTTCCTGACCGCCGGCGTGCGCGCCTTCCGGCGGGGCAACGACGTCGGGGTCGAGCTCGACAATCTCGTGGGTTACACGAGCCGGCTGGGCCTGGCCGAAGCCGTCCTGCTCACCGCGCTCGCACCCATCCTGCTGATGTCACAGGCCTTTTGAGGCGTGCCAATAGGCCTGGGAGTTGAGCGAGCCGCGCTCGATGCGGTAGTCGGCGCGCAGGACCTTGGCCACCGCTCGGGTGGTGGCCATGTCGCAGGCGACCCAGCCGAAGTGCCCGGTCGCGTCGAAGGCGGCGGGCTCGACCTGCGCGCCGAGGTGGCGGCCACCGTCCCGGCGCGGGACCCAGGTCACCTCGGACGCGCCGCCCGCCGCGACGGGCAGCCGTTGGTTGTCGTCGTGCTGGTATTCCGGCCACACCTTGGCCGGGGCCGGATCCACATCGTGGGGTGGACCCCGCGCCCGGCGAGCAGGCCGCCCGCGGCGAAGCCGAGCCGCACATAGTGTGGCGTGATTTCGGTGCGCGCGGTGACGGTGAGCGGGAAGTCGGGCGCGCCCAGGGCTTTGAGCACCGCGCCCTCCCATCCCCGGGATTGGCCGGCCATGTCATGCCCCGATCTGGAGGAGGTTGACGCGATACTGGCTGATGCGGCGGCGAAACACCTGGGACGGCAGTCACGTGGCGGCGCGGGTGGGCAGGGGCATGAGCTCGCGAAGCTCGGCGGGCGGCGGGATCGGCGCACGGGACTAGGTCGACCCAGGGCGGGTCGAGCACCGAGGCGGCGATCATCGTGCGCCGGTCGGTGTCGGTGAAGAAGTTCCGGCGCAGCTCGATGACCTCGGGCAGGTCGAGATCGAATCAGTGGACGGTCCCGTTGTCGAGCCGCAGTCGCGCGGCTTCCATGGCCCGCCCGTAGAGCGGGATGAGCAGTGTCAGCTGTGTCGCGTCCAAACGAAGCCGCATGGTTAGGTGAGGCTAAGCTAACTCCACCTCATCGTCAAGGCTGATTCGCGACGACGAACCAGATGCCGACCGCCGGCTCGGCCGACTCGTTTCGGTACCGATGAGGAGTTGTTGAATCGAAGGAGACCGCATCGCCCGGCTCAAGGGTGATCTCCTCGAAGCCCAGGGTCAGCAGCAGCGTGCCGGAGACGATGTAGCCATATTCCCAGCCCGAGTGGCGCATCAGCTCGCCGGTGCTCGACGACGTGCCGCCGGGCGCGTAGGTGATCTGCAGGAAGTCCACGTTGAGCTGCGGCAGCGCGCCGAGCCGCTCCCACGTGACGCCCGAGTCGAGCGAGAGCAGTTGGCGCTGCTTGGGCTGTACGTGCGGGCCGAGCCGCAGGCCGCGCGCCGCGCCGAGGGCGTCGAGCAGTGTCGGGATTGGACCACCCTCGGCGAGGTCGAGCGGGCCACCGGCGTCGAGGAACACGTCCTGCATCGGGATGCCCAGCGCGTTGGTGATGGCGTAGAGGGTGCTCACCGAGGGGCGGCTCTTGCCCGTCTCGATCTGGGAGATCATGCTCGCGGAGACGCCGACGTCGCGGGCGAGCGCGCGCACGCTGATCCCCTGGCGCTCCCGCTCGGCGCGGATGCGCTCGCCCATTTGCGATGTTGGCATGCCCATACCCTCCGGTTTGTTGAGCGCCACTTTACACGCCGCCCGATTGGTGTTAAGTAATGCTGAACACCGTAGCGCTCCCATACGGAGACGGGAGATCGTCAATGGGTAAGTCGCTCATCCGCGGGGGGCACGTGCTCACCGTGGACCCCGAGCTCGGTGAACTGCCCCGAGCTGACATCCTCATCGAGGACGGCACGATCGTCGCGGTGCAGCCCGACATCAGTGCGGACGCGGAAGTCATTGACGCGTCAGGTTTCATCGTCATCCCCGGCTTTGTGGACACCCACCGGCACACGTGGGAGGCCGCCATCCGCGGGTGCGCGCCCAACGCCACGCTCGACGACTACTTCGTGGAGGTGCTCGACACCTTCGCGCCGCTCTATGGCCCCGAGGACGTTTACGCGTCCAATCTGGCCGGTGCGCTGGAGTGCCTCAACGCCGGCATCACCACCCTGGTCGACTGGTCACACATCAACAACACCCCCGAGCACCCCGATGCGGCCATCAAGGCGTTGCAGGAGACCGGGATCCGTGCACAATACGCGTATGGCAGCGCCAACACGTCGCTGCAGGCCTACTGGTTCGACAGCGAGATCGCCATCCCGGGCGACGACGTGCGGCGGGTGCGCGAAACCTACTTCAGCAGCGACACCGGGTTGCTGACCATGGCGCTGGCCACCCGCGGCACAGGCTGGTGCAAGGACGACGTCGTGCGCAGCGAGTGGGCGCTGGCCCGCGAGCTGGGCATCCCGATCACGCTGCACGCCGGGATGGGCCGGATGGCCGGGCGGTTCGGGATGGTAAACCAGCTCAACGAGCTCGGCCTGCTCGGGCCGGACACCACCTTCATCCACTGCTGCTACTTCAGCGACGACGAATGGCGGCTGGTCGCCGACACCGGCGGCACGGTTTCCATTGCGCCGCAAGTGGAGCTGCAGATGGGCCATGGCTGGACGCCGGTGGTCAAGGCGCGCGAGTTCGGCCTGCGCCCGAGCCTGTCGATCGACGTCGTGACGACCGTGCCGGGCGACATGTTCACCCAGATCCGCGCGGCGTTCGCGTCGGAGCGGGCACGCGAGCTAGCCGTCTTCTGGGAGCGCAACGTCCCGGCCGAGGGCCTGCTCACCGCGGCCGACATGCTGGAGATCGCCACGCTGAACGGTGCTCACGTGGCGGGCCTGGAGTCCACAACCGGTTCCATCACGCCGGGCAAGCGGGCCGACCTGGTGCTCATCGACACGAGCTCGCTCAACATGGCGCCCATCCATGACGCGACGGCCGCGGTGACGCTGTGCGCCGACGTGTCCAATGTGGACACCGTGATCGTGGATGGCGTGGTGCGCAAGCGCGGCGGCAAACTCTTCGCCGACACCGCCCACGCCCGGACGCTCGTCGAAGAGTCGCGAGACCGGTTACTGTCCCGGCTCGAGGAGAGGAAAGCGGCCGCGGCGGCGGTCGTGTGAAAGCCGTGCGACACTCAGTGAAACGCTTGGACGAAGCGGCTTTTGAGGCGAGCTGGCGGGCCGGCCACGGGCTGACCCGCTGGCCCGCCATCGGCGAGACCACCGAGGGCGCCGTGCACACGGAGTTTGAGGTGTGCGCACTCCAGTCGGGCGGCTGGACGGAGCCCGCGGTGCAATCCTTCGAGGAAAGCTTTTTCATTTTGGAGGGTACGCCGCAACTGCGCGCCGAATCGGGCGTGATCGCGCTGCGCCCGGGCGACTACGGGCTGATCCCGGTGGGCACGCCACATGCCTGGCACAATCTGTCTCCGGAGGCGGCGCGGTGGGCCGTCATGCGGTCGCCGCAGCCGCGTGCCGGGCATGACCACGACACCTATCGGGTGCCGCTGGCGGCCGCCACCGACCTGGCCATCCTGGTGGATCCGCGCGACCCGCGGACCCGGCGGTTCGGCCACATCGAACCGTCCAATATGGATGTCGCGAAGCAGAGCCAGGATCAGTTGGCGCTGTCGGCCAGCATGCGCACGGCCCTGCTGGTCTACAGCGGGATCACCGTGAAAATCATGGTGGACAACGATTTGGGCGCGCAGCTCAACACGATGTTCATGGTGCAGTATGCTCCGGACGGCGTCGCCGGGCCGCACGACCACCCGTTCGAGGAGACATACATGTTCCTTGAGGGCGAGGCGGAGGCTGTCTTCGACGGCGAGACCTACCGGCTCGGGCCGGGCGACATCGCCTTCGCCGGGGTCGGATGCGTGCACGGCTTCCGAAACTTGGGCGACGGGCCGCTACGCTGGCTCGAAACCCAGGCGCCGCAACCACCCGCGCGGCACTCCTACCGTTTCATGCGCGACTGGACCTACCTGCGCTCGATCACCGAGTGAGCGGCGGGTTGTGGTGGAGCGGGGTTTGTGGTTTGCGAGTGTTGTTGGGGGGCCTGGATTTCCAGACGACGTGTTGCCGGGCGTGGGCCGGGATCCGTGTCGCGTGCGGGTGCCGGTGGAGGATGTTTGTTGCCCGGTCTGTGGGCGGCGCGGATCTTGCCGAGTAGGCGGACCGCCCGGCCCATGCTCACCCTCGCCCGTCCGACGGGCGCGGTGAGTAGTAGCAGTGAGTGGGAGTAGAAAGGCGTGCCTCCGGCGGGAACCTCCGAGTCTCCGGGAGGAACTGGGGGGAGCCGCGTTTTTGAAAAGCCGTGTTTGTCAAGCTGTGTAGCGGCTTTGGCAGAAAGCAAACGCGCACGGTGCATGATGCGGCGCGGCTCACCCATTACCACGGTGGGCGAGCGGTGTCACCCAGGTGCTGACGGCGCGTTGCGGGGTCCCCACCCCGCGCAAAACCACCCACGGACCTGGCAGGAAGCGCCCCCCAGGGCGCGACCGGTCCTCCGCGTGGACAGGGCTCGCCGGAGCGGCCCGGGGGAGAGGAGGATCGGTGAGCTATCCGAGCCGCGGCACGCCAGCGGCAAACGCCTGTGCGAGCTGGCCGATGTGGTGCTCGACAACGGGGCACCGCTCGGGGATGTGCTTCTGCCCAACCGGACCGGCGCGGTCTCGTCGATCACCTCGGCCGTGCTCGCGCAGCTGATTGTCGCCTCGGTCGCGGCAGGGATGAGCGACCCGCCCATCTACTCGTCCGCCAACATCCCGGGCGGCTACGAGCACAACCTGGTGTTGGAAGCCCGTTACGCGGGGCGCATTCGGCGTACCGCATAAAAGCTCATAGCAAGAATCAGCTGTGCGGACGCGGCGCATCCGACGAGACCACTGAGCGCCGCATCCCGCGCCTCGCGCAGGGTCACCACCTCCGCGACGAGATCGTCCTCGCCCACTCCGGGCGCGGCCGGGCCGGGGCTGAGACCCTCGGCCCGGAAGAGGTGCACACGCGCCGGAGTGAGGCCCGGCATCGGCCACACCGCACCGATCCCCTCCCACCGCTCGGCCCGCACGCCGGTCTCCTCGGCCAGCTCCCGCCGCGCGGCCTGCAACGGCGTCTCGCCCGGATCCACGGCGCCGCCCGGCAGCTGCCACATGACCCGGCCGGGCAGATGGTGGTGCTGCGAAATCACATAGATGCCGCCGGCGTCGTCGAGCGCGGCGACCCGTACGAGATCGGGCGTGCTCACCCACTCGTAGACGCGCTCCGTGCCGTCCGGTGCGACCATGGTGCCTGCATGAACCCCGAATCTGGCGCCCTGCCACAGCATGCCGAGATCATAGGCCATCGGGTCCATCCGCACAGGGATTCACCGAACCCGGCAAACCGCCCCATCAGGACGATCAACCGCTCTATAACTGTGTGGGGCCGGGGAAATCCACAGGGGATCCCCGCGAACTTTGCATGGGGTGAGGGGTTTGACGAGTTCGGTGGAGACGGCCGTCGCGCCGGCGCAGGAGCAGTCGCAGCTCAGCTTGAGCACCGCGGCCGCGCGCAATCTGGCGACGACAACCAAGTCGGTGCCGCAGATGCAGGAGATCACATCGCGGTGGCTGCTGCGCACGCTGCCGTGGATACACGTCGCGGGCGGCACCTACCGGGTGAACCGCCGGCTGAGCTACCTGGTCGGCGACGGGCGGGTGACGTTCACCAACGACGGCGACGACATCCGCGTGGTCCCGGCCGAGCTCGGTGAGCTAGGCCTGCTACGTGGATTCGAGGACCCGGACGCGCTGCAGGCGCTCTCCGATCAGTTCACCAAGCACGAATACGCGGCCGGTGAGGTGATCGTGGAGTTCGGTTCGCCTGCCGACCACGTGTACCTCATAGCGCACGGCAAGGTGAGCAAGCTGAGCACGGCGTCATACGGCAACACCGTCCAACTTGGAGTCCTCGCCGACGGCGAGTTCTTCGGCGAGCAGTCGCTGGTCGAGGAGCAACCGATCTGGGAGTTCACGGCCAAGGCGATGACCGGTGTGACCGTGCTTGCGCTGCCCAAGCAGGCGTTCACCGCGGTGACCGAGCGGTCCGACACGCTGCGCGCACACGTCGACCGCTTCCGGCACAGCAAAGGCCGCAAACAAAACAAGCACGGCGAGGCCGAAATCGAGCTGTCGGCCGGGCACGAGGGCGAGGCCACGCTGCCGGGCACGTTCGTGGACTACGAACTGACCCCCCGCGAATACGAGCTGTCCGTGGTGCAGACCGTGCTGCGGGTGCACACGCGCGTGGCCGACCTCTACAACGAGCCCATGAACCAGCTCCAGCAGCAGCTGCGGCTGACCGTGCAGGCGCTGCGGGAGCGGCAGGAATACGAAATGGTCAACAACCGCAAGTTCGGTCTGCTGCACAACGCGGATCTGAAGCAGCGCATACACACCCGATCCGGCCCGCCGACCCCGGACGACATGGACGAACTGCTGAGCATGCGCCGCAGCACCAAGATGTTCCTGGCGCACCCCAAGGCCATCGCTGCCTTCGGCCGGGAATGCACGGCGCGCGGCATCTACCCGACACCGGTTTCCATAGACGGGCACAACATCCCGGCGTGGCGTGGCGTGCCCATCTTCCCGTGCGGGAAGATACCGATTTCGGACGGGCACACGACGTCTATCCTCGCGATGCGCACGGGCGAGGACGACCAGGGTGTGATCGGGCTGCACCAGATCGGGCTGCCGGACGAGTACGAGCCGGGCCTGTCCGTGCGGTTCATGGGCATCAACGAGCAGGCCATCATGTCCTACCTCGTCAGCGCGTACTACTCGGCGGCCGTGCTCGTGCCGGACGCGCTGGGCGTGCTGGACAGCGTGGAACTCTCGAGCCGGGCATGACGGCGCTTGCCGCGCCCACGGGACTGGGCACATCCGCGTTCCGCGTCCATCCCGTGGCAAAAACCGAAGGGATTTATTGCCCTCCGCCGGTACGCGACGATCCCGCCCTGGGCGAGGAGGTCAACGACCGGTTGGTGGACTGGGCCGCCGAGATCGGTATCTATCCGGGGTTGTCGGAGGAGCTGCGGGCGTGCCAGTACGGCCGGCTCATCATGCTCGCCCACCCCGGATCGTGCGATCCGGACCGGCTGCTGGCCGTGGCCAAGATGGGGCTCGCGCTGTGGGCCACCGACGACCATCTGCTCGACGAGGAACAGCTGGGTGGCGACCCCGTGACGATGGGTTCGCGGCTGACCATCACGGCCGCCGCGGTCGATCCGGCGCACCTGCCGCTGGAATACGCGCCACAGCTGGAGCTGGCGCTGCGGTCCGAGCCGGTGGCGATGGCCTATCGTGGTGCGCTGCAACACCTTTCGCTGTATGCCACGACGTCGCAGCTGGCACGCATCCGGCACGAGACCATCACCATGTTCATGGCCTACAACCAGGAGGCGGAGTGGATCCGGACGGGGCGGAAGCCGCCCGTGTGGGAGTATCTGACCCACCGTCACTTCAACGGGTTTCTGCCCTGCATCGTGTCCATCGACGCGGTCGCCGGGTATGAGCTGTCGCCGCACGACTACGCCGATCAGCGGGTGCGGCGCGTGTTCACCATGGCGGGCAGCGCTGCTGTACTGGCCAACGACTTGTATTCCCGCGCAAGGGAATCCGACACCGACAACGATCTGCCCAAGCTGATCGCCCGTGAGGACGGCAGCGCCGAGGACGAGGCCGTCCAGCGCAGCATCGACCTGCACAACGAGCTCATGCACACGATCGAGGCCGAATCGGCCGTGCTGAGCCAATTCGGCTCGCCGCAGCTGCGCCGGGCGATGTCCGATGTGTGGGCCTGGCTGGGCGGCGGGCACGAGTGGCACGCCACGAGCGGCCGATATCATAAGGGAGCGAACACATGACGGTTTTACGCACCGACTACCAGAGGTCCGTCGCGGAGTATTGGAACAATGAGCGCGACCCGGTCAACCTGCGGCTGGGTGACGTCGACGGTCTCTATCACCACCACTACGGGCTCGGCGAATATGATCTGTCCGTATTGGAGGGTCCGGTCGCGACGCGTGACGAGCGCATCATCTCCGAGCTGCACCGGCTCGAGACGGCACAGGCGGATATCCTGCTGGACTACCTGGGAGCCGTGGTGGCGCAGGATCGCCTGCTGGACGCGGGCTCGGGCCGCGGGGGCACGAGCTTCATGGCCAACCAGCGGTTCGGCTGCCGGGTCGACGGGGTGTCCATTTCGCAGGCGCAGGTGGCGTTCGCCAACGAGCAGGCGCTCGAGCGGGGCGTGTCCGACCGGGTGCGGTTCCATTTCCGCAACATGCTCGACACCGGGTTCGAAACCGGCACGCTGCGCGGCATCTGGACCAACGAGACCACCATGTATGTCGACCTTTTCGAGCTGTACCATGAGTTTTCGCGGTTGCTCGAGCACGGTGGGCGCTACGTTTGCATCACGGGTTGCTACAACGATGTCACGGGCGGCCGTTCCAAGGCGGTGAGCCGGATCGACGAGCACTACACTTGCAACATCCATCCGCGCAGCGACTACTTCAAGGCCATGGCCGCCAACGGTCTGGTGCCCATCAACGTCGTCGACCTCACCGCGCAGACCATCCCCTACTGGGAGCTGCGGGCGCAGTCTTCCGTGGCGACCGGGATTGAAGATCCTTTCCTTTCCGCGTACCGGGAGGGAAGCTTCCACTATCTGTTGATAGCCGCCGATCGGATCTAGCGCCTACCCGACAGTGGTCACAGGACAGTTTCCTAACCTCGTCCTGTGACCACTCCCTATCGTCCTGATCGGCACAGCTGGCGGCTGCGCGTCCTCGCAGATGACCAGTTCGTCGGGGCTGCCATCGCCATCGCTGCCGATCTGGCCATCTGCTGCGCACATCAGGTCGCCGGTCATGAGGGCCGGCGCGCGACAGCTTTGGCCGTCGTCGACGCTGAGGGCATCAGCCACTGGGCGGAGGTGGAAAAGTATCTCGCCGATGTGGACATCGCGATCCTGCGGCTGCCCGAGCCGCTCCCGACGATCACCAAGCCGGCACGGCTCACGACCCGGATCGAAGCCGATGCCTCGATATGGGTTTACGGCTATCCGCGCAGTTACGACCACGGCCTGTGGACGCGGGGCCGCGCGCTGGGCGCTGTCGGCGAACGGGTGAAGATCGATGTGCCCGAGATCGGCTCGGGCAACTCCGGAGCGGGGGTCACCAACGAGGCGGATGAGGTTGTCGGCATTGTTTCCGAGATCCGCTGGATGATCCCGGTGAGCACGATCGCTCGCCATTGGCCGCCGCTGCGCGAATTCCTCGCCTCGGCAGGGCCTGCGACGGTGACCTATCCGGGATATCTGCCCGACTCGACCGAGGGCGAAGATCTGCTTGGCCGGACACGGGAGGTCGAGGCGATGGCCGCGTTGCTTACGGCTCGGCAAACGATACCGCCGCTGTCGGTCGGGCTATTCGGCGATTGGGGCACCGGCAAGTCGTTCTTCATGAGCAGGCTGAGGCGCGAAATCGATCATCTGGCACTGATGTCGCGGGAGGCCCGGGACGCCGGGCAGCCGACCGCTATGTGCGCCGAGGTCCGGCAGATCGTCTTCAACGCCTGGCACTACACCGATGCGAACCTATGGCCGAGTCTGGTCTCCGCCATCTTCGCCGGACTCGCTCAGCGGAAGGCGGGTGAGTCACCGAGCCAGGCCGAGCAGCGCTGGAGGGCCGAGCAGCAGCGGTTGGCGCGGGCCCTGGAGACTACACGGTCACAGGTCGACGACGCGGAGGCCCGGCTGGTGGAGGCGCGGTCCGAAGTGGACCGGCTGAAGACAGATTTGTCCACTTTGGAAAATCAGCGGCGACGGGAGCGTGACAGCCTAATGGGCCTATCCGCCGCGGCGCAGGCCGTGCGGCAGGATCCGCTGGTGCAGGCTCAGGTGGCCAAGGTGCACAAGCGGTTCGAGCTGGAGCACGGCACCGAGCTCGTCGAAATCAGGCGGCTCGCGGGCGAGGGCCTGTCCGTGACGCGCCGGCTGACCCGCATCTGGCAACTCATGCGCGACGCCGAGCGCCGCCGGTTCGCGTGGCTGTTCATGATCGGAGCAGGGCTGGGCGCGACGGGATGCCTTGCGCTGCTGTGGTTCTTCGGGGATCGGGTGTGGCAGATCGCAGGCGCCATCGTGGCGCTGCTCGCGCCGATTGTCGCGGCAGCCACGCCCATCGTCAAACGGCTCCTCCAGGGCTTGGGCGTCATCGAGACGGCCGCCGCCGCAGCGGCCGCGGCAGAGGAAGAGCAGCGCGCCAGACTGGATCAGCAGAAGGAGGCAATCCTCGCCGACTTGTCCACATTCGACTCGCAGCAGGCCGTGCTGCGACAGGAGATAGCGGCCGCCGAGGGACGGGTGCAGGAGGCGGAGCGGGCACTGCGGGACGCGTCGACCGGCCGCCTGCTTACCGACTTCATCACGGAACGCAGCGCCAGCAACGACTACCGATCCCAGCTCGGCGTGATCGCGACGATCCGGCGTGACTTCGAACAGCTCGCCGAGCTCATGGAGCTCCCGCCGGAAGGTGGCGCCGAGGGCCCGCCACCGATCGACCGCATTGTGCTCTACATCGACGACCTCGACCGCTGCGCGCCGGACCGCGTGGTGGAGGTGCTGCAAGCGATCAACCTGCTGCTGGGTCTGCGCCTGTTTGTGGCCGTGGTGGCCGTCGACGCACGCTGGCTGCAGAGCTCGCTCGAGCTGCACTTCGAACGCGTGCTCGGCGCCCGGCCCGGCCCGAACGGCAATCCCGCCCACTGGTCGGCGTCGCCCATGAACTACCTCGAGAAGATAATCCAGATCCCCTATAATCTTTCACCGATGGGCGACGACGACTTCGCCAACCTGCTCGGAAGCCTCTTCGCGCCACGCCATAGCACCACGATTGCCAGCGCGCCGGGGCCCATGGGTCCACAGACCACCGCATCGGCCAACCCAACGAACTTTTCGGCCGGGGGCGCCAGCACAGCTGAGGCACTGCAACGACTCTCGCCCAGCGCGCTCGAGGTTACCGAGCGGGAGACCGAGTTCGCCGGCCGGTTGTATCCCTTCGTGCAAACGCCTAGGGCCGCCAAGCGATTGGCCAACCTCTACCGGCTGATCCGCGCCTCGCTGCCGCCCGAATCGCTGAAGCTGCTGGTGGATGACGGCGCCCACGAGATAGTCCTGCTCCTGCTCGCGTGGCTCATCGGCCGGCCCGCCCAAGCGGTCGAGATCTTCGATCGGGTGATGGGCGGCGGCGACGATTCCTTCGACCTGCTCGGCATCGTGTTGTCGAAGGACTACAAGTTTTCCGAGGTCAAGCCTTGGGTGCGGATCGTCGCACGCTATTCGTTCCACGTCGGACAGGCTGATCCCAAACCTCAGCTAACGGGCTAACTCGTCCCGGCAGGACTCGCTGCCCTTCGACGCCGTACCCTCGATGATCGTTATCAATGGCAGGATGAAAGGCCGGTGTCGCGGGTTGTTGCCCGGCGCATAGCTTTATTGCCCTTGGGTGCGCCGATTCTTGGAGGCCGGTGTGGGTCTTTTTTCTCGTACGGTACTGGTGTTCGCCGCCATTGCTTTCGTAGGTGGATGCGGCCGGGCGCCGGTGCCGATGTCGGGTGAAGCGGTGGCGACAAAGGAATCGGCGTCTCCCTCGGCCGCACCGTCTCCGACACCGGCCGCCGAAATCCGGACGGTGACAGAGACTGTGGAGATCCCGTTCGAGCGGGTGACGCGCGACGATCCGACCCTGGCCAGCGGCAAGAGCGTGGTCTCGACGAAGGGCGTGGCCGGCGCGAAGACGCTGACCTACGAGGTGACGTTGGTCGGCGGGGTCGAGACCGGGCGCAAGCTCGTCAACGAGGTCGTGACGAAGGCGCCCGTGGCGGAGGTGACCCGGGTCGGCACCAAGCCCGCGTCGAAGCCCAAGCCCAGCTGCGATCCCAACTACACCGGGGCGTGCGTCCCCATCGCGAGCGACGTGGACTGCGAAGGCGGCTCCGGGGACGGTCCCGCCTACGTGCGCGGGCCGGTGAAGGTGGTGGGCACAGACATCTACGACCTGGATCGCGACAACGACGGTTATGGGTGCGAGTAGCCGGCGCTGAAATGCTCCGGTTTCAGGGAAGTAGGCGGTGGGGTTGCTGGCGGAGCCCCGCCGCCTACGCGCGCGTATCAGGGCCTGACCGCCTACGCGTCTTCGGATCGCTTGCGCCAGTCGAGCGCGCGCCGCGCCATGAGCTCCAGTGTCACCAGCGCCGCGATGGCCTCGACGGCGAGCAGTCCAATCAGGACGAGCAGCTGGGCGGCGGCGGCCGCGATCGGTGTGGCCCCGCCCAGCAGCACGCCGACGAACGCGCCGGGCAGCGTGACCAGCCCGACCGTGCGGGTCTGGTCGAGCGCGGGCAGCAGGGCTTCGGCCGCGCTCGGCCGGCAGATCTCGTTGACCGCGTCCCGTTCCCGTGCGCCGAGCGCGAGCATGCCCTCCAGCTCCGGATAGCGTTGCCGGATCGCGTCGGTGGCGCGCCGCCCGGTCAACGAGGTGGCGGTCATGGCCCCGCCGATGAGGACGCCCGCGGTGGGCACCACAGCGATCGGGGTCAGCGGGATGGTCCCTGTCGCGACGATCACGCCCAGCACGGGCATCGAGCCCGCGACGATGGGCAGCGTCAGCCACCACGCCCCGGACACCTGCCGCAATCGCCGGGCGGCCGTGACGCCGGCGACGGCGAGCATCGTCACGATGAAGGCGGCAGTCAAGCCCCACGACCGCAGCACCACCACGATGACGAGCGCGACGGCGGCCAACTGGACCACCGCCCGGGCGCTCGCGGTGAGGATCGGACGGGTGACGCCGAAGCGACCGGCGGCGCTCACCGCAGCGGCCAACGCCACCAACCCGGCGAGCACCACCGCATATTGCCAACTCAGCGTCACGGCGGCGGGCGTGTCTGCGGCCAGGATCACGCGATTGACCGTAACGGGCGCAACGCCCCACGTGCCAAGAGCGTCTCGGCGCAGTTACACACTCGGCCGACAGCGCCTCGACCCTGTCGGCCGCAGACAACGCTGGCGGCCCTGAATGTTGCGAAATAAGAAGGGGTGATTCATCTTCCTTCTATCGGCCCGCCGAGGTTGGCATGATCGTGCAATATAGTCGACTTGATCGGATCGTGTAGAATTGGTGGAATGCGATAGTCGGCTTGAGTCAATGGGATGGATTCTGTGTCAGGGAACGGCCCAGGTTCGCGCACATTGTGCCAACGACGTAGGGCGGCAGTTATGACGTTCAACCGGGTGGATGGGCGTCACGGCCAGCCTGAGCGCACCAGGATCGGTGCCGGTGTAGGAGGACTCCTCTTTGCCGTCGCCACGGTCGCCAGCCTAGTCTTCGCTGCGCTATCTATGTTGCTCGCCGCCCTGTTCGTCAGGCTCGCCGCGAGTGATCAGCCTGACCAGCTCAAAGTGGCCATCGTCGCCATTGGAGGCATCGTCGGGGCATGCCTGGGGGGGTGGACCGCTCAGCCCGGCCTGACCAGGGTTGTGAGCCGCGTTATCGATGCACGTGCCGAGCGCGGTCACGTCCGCTAGCTGCGGTTTCTGAGGTAGCGAAGGACACTGGTGAGTCCGCCCGTAGCCCCGGCGACAAGGATCAATATCATGAACTGCGCGCCTGATCCGATCCCGGCCAGCTTCATGACAAGGTAACCCACGCCGAGGGCTAGGGCAGCGGTCGCGACGAGGACGAAGGTCGCCAGTGTCAATCGTTCCCATAGAGGCCTCTGGTAGTCACGCAGGATCCTTTCCAGCAGGTCTAGAAAGGCTACAACGATAGCCGGACCCCGGTCGGCGGATCTTGTTGGCGAGGCCGCAGGAGCGGGTGGGGACGTAGTTGTTGAAATGTCCGTTTTGGACTCCGCGTCCGACCTCGTGTATTCCGCGGACTTCCGTTGCGAGGGCACGCCTTTGTCTCGGCGCCGGCCTCGTTGGCTGGCGCCATGTCCCCTGCCGCGTCGAGAGTTCCTGCTCATCCCCAGCCCTGTGCCCGGCCCCAGCGCGTTCCCTAGATCTCAGGTAACCTAGCGCACTGTACACCTGCCAGATATCCAGTCGCATTAGTGCAGTCGCAACTTGCTAGTAGCAGATTTTTAGGTCAAGATCCACCAAAGACTTCGCCGTTCAACGCGATTTCGAGGCCGGGGGCAGCGGGAGAATGAATCGCCAGGTTACATCGGATGTGCAGCGACTTCGTCTGCGTCTTTCTCTGCGCCGGGCGCGTGACGAGCGCGGCCTGACTCAGCGCAGCGTGGCCGAGGAACTCGGGTGGTCGTTATCCAAGCTCATCCGGATCGAAAGTGGTCAAGTCGGCGTGTCCAAGACGGATCTAAAGGCATTGATTGACATCTATCACATTGACGATCCTGAGACGGCGGAGGAGCTCATCCGATTGGGGAAAGAGGGGCGGAGACAGGGGTGGTCGACCTACCGAGACATCCTTCGGCCGGAGTTCATCCAATTCTTGGGTTACGAGGCCGCTGCCTCGGCATGCCGCCATTACCAATCGGTGGTCGTCCCCGGGCTGTTGCAGACCAAGGACTATGCGATGGCAATGGCGCGTGAGTTCGTCGAGCCGGGCACCTCGCCGTCCGCGGCCAAGCGGCGCTGGGAGGTCATGGCTAGGCGGCAGGAGCTGCTTGACAACGACCGGGTCGGGCTGCATTTCATCCTTGATGAGGCCGTAATCCGCCGCTGGGTTGGCAACCGTCCGGGCAATCCGTCGATAATGCGGGCGCAGCTGAGACGGCTCAAGGAACTCGGGCAGCGGCCCAACATCAAGATTCAGGTTATTCCCTTCACACATGGGCTTCATGCTGGGATGCAGGGGGCGTTCATTCTTCTGCAGCTCGATGAAGTGGACGACGTGTTGGTGTATGAGGAGGCTGCGAAGGGCAGCTCGATCACCCGTGACAATAGCAAGAAGATCGAGGGATACGAGCGAGCCTTCGAGCACCTGGCACGCATCGGCAGCCCATCCGACCGGCTCAACGACGTCATCGACGGCGTGTTGCGGGAGATGCGGGCTGCGCCGCCGGCTTAACCGTCATGCGGCTTGGGCTCCAGCTCGCCAGCCTTGATAGCGTTTAGGAATTCGGCCCAGCTGTTGCGGTAAAAGTATAGGATGGGGCCGTCTTCGTCTCGTGAGTCGCGCATCGCGACCATGTGCCCAAACAAGCGCACCTCCACGCAGTCGCCGCTCGGCCAGCTCCGACTGCTCTTGCGCCAGGCATCCCCCGGTTCCAGCATTTCTACCACCCACCCCATATCCGTCATCGGATGATGACGAGTGTAAATAGAGCAACCTTGAGCTAACAGATCGACCGGGAGATCCTGACTGAGTGAGTCCTGTAAGCATTTCTGTCGCGGAAGTGGATGGAAGTGCTACGGGGCCTTCGAACTTCGGGACGATGAGCATGCATCGGCTTTCTCGCATGGCTTTCTGTCGGATGGGGCCAGGCTCAACTCGCGTCGGCGAGCTCGTCGCAGCTCGTGCAAGTTTGGCGAATTGCTCACCGCACGAAACTCACGGCTCGTAAGGTTTGGCATCAAAGCGATCCGTGCTTAGGCTGCAAAGTTCCGCACTTCTCGTCGACGTCGGCCCAGGCATGCGTTTGACCTAGAGCGCGCTCTAAGCCCTAGAGTCGCGCTCATGACCATGCGTTACCGGGTCCTTGGCGGGACCGGCATCGAGGTGAGTGTCCATTGCCTCGGTGCCATGATGTTTGGCTCCGTCGGCAACCCCGACCACGACGATTGCGTGCGCATCATCCATGCCGCGCTCGACAACGGCATCAACTTCATCGACACCGCCGACGTCTACTCGGCGGGTGAGTCGGAAGAGATCGTGGGCAAGGCGCTCAAGGGCCGCCGCGATGATGTCGTGCTCGCCACCAAGGTTCACTTCCGGGTGGGCGAGGGGCCCAACCTGGGCGGCAACTCGCGCCGCTGGATCGTCCGGGAGGTGGAGGAGAGCCTGCGCCGGTTGGACACCGATTACCTTGACCTGTACCAGATCCACCGGCCGGATCACACAACGGACATCGAGGAGACGCTGTCGGTGCTGACCGACCTCGTCCGGGCCGGGAAGATCCGCGCGTTCGGCTGCTCCACCTTCCCACCCGAGGAAGTCGTTGCCGCACACTATGTTTCGGACCGCATGGGGCTGGGCCGGTTCCGCACCGAGCAACCGCCCTATTCGCTGCTCGCCCGCGGCATCGAGACCTCCGTCCTGCCGACCTGCCAGCGCTACGGGATGGGCGTGCTCGTGTGGGCCCCGCTCGCGTCGGGCTACCTGTCGGGGCGCATCCGCAAGGGGCAGCCGGTCGACTTGACCAAGGGGCGTGCCGCGCTGAACCCGGGCCGCTACGACCCGTCGCTGCCGCAAAACGTGGCCAAGCTGGAGGCCACCGAGCAGCTCGCCGAGCTGGCCGAGAGCATCGGGGCGACCCTGCCCGAGCTCGCGATCGCTTTCGCCTCAGCGCATCCGGCGGTCACGTCCACCATCATCGGCCCGCGCACCATGGAACAGCTCGAGGGCGCGCTCAAAGGCGCCTCGCTCACCCTCGACGACTCGACGCTGGACCGCATCGACGAGATCGTGCCACCGGGCACGAACCTGTATCACCCGGACGGCGCGTGGAAACCGGTCTCACTGACCGATCCCGCACGCAGAAGGCGCCCGCTCGCCGGGCGCGCCGCTGCGGTGTGAAAGGAAAGCGAACGGCGGCGCCGGGCCCCTCGCCAACCGGGCATGGGCGAGGAGGCACGGCGCACGCCGCCTGCCTTCCTCCCGCGTTGCGGGAAGTTTTGCGCGGCGGCGCAGGTCGCTTGCAAACCGCGCCGCCGCCGGAGTAAAGCCGTGTTACGTGGGCTGTTCAGGGAGCCCGCGGGTCAGATCTTGCCGACGCCCGCGCCGCCCGTGACGATCGACTTGACCGAGCTGTTGGCGTCAACCGTGTAGCCGTACGGGATGCCCGCGACGCTGCCCGCGTTGCGCGAGGCCGGGGTGCCCGAGCTGACCAGGTAGTTGTTCAGCAGCTTGACGTTGCCCTGAGGGGAGTCGCCGGTCTGCGTGACCACCGTGTTGCCAACGTTTTCGAAGTAGTTGCGCTCGACATAGACACCCGCGTTGCACGTGGACGCGACACCATAACCGCCGTTGCCGCGGTAGTAGTTGTTGAACACGTGCACCGGGTTGCCGAAGCGCACCCGCGGGTTGCGCTGGTTGCTGCCGTCGAAGTAGTTGTGGTGGTAGGTCACGCGCAGCTTGCCGACGTCCTCGCCCGCGTTGCCGTCGTCGTGGCCGAGCAGGGCGGTCTTGTCGTGGCTGAAGAAGCGGTTCCACGACACGGTGGCGCAGTCCGAGGCGCGCTTGATGTCGACGGCGCCGTCGTATCCGCTGCTGAAGTTGTTGTGGTCGATCCAGACCCGGGTCGAGTACTGCACGTTGATGCCGTCGTCACCCCAGTTGCGGAAGTTGATGTTCCGGATGATGACGTTGCTGACGCTGGCGACGTTGAGCCCGCCACCGGTGATCGCGGCGGTGCTGCCGACCCCGATGATGGTCTTGTTGGCGGCGACCTTCTGCATGCCGGAGATGGCGATGGTGCCCGAGACGCGAATGACCCGGGAACCGCTGGCCTGCATGTTGCTGATCAGCGCCGCGGCGGTGGTGACCGTGACCGGTGCGGCGCTGCCGCCACCGCTCGTTCCGCCGCACTGGGTCGCCCAGCCTTCGAGGTTGAAGGTGGCGGCGGACGCGTTGGAGCCATAGCCCAGCACGGCGGTGAGCACCGTCAGGGTCGTGGCTACCACAAGTCGTTTCATTGTGGAACCTCCGGAAAATTGGGACGCGGGAGTGAAGGTTCTCGGAAAGCGCTTTCCGACTCGCACGGTACCTAAGATGTTTCAAGAATGTCAATGCCTTAGCTTGACTTTATTCGTTTAGAGGTCAAACTATCGGTCATGAGTCTGACCCGACGCACCCTGCTGGCAGCGGGAGCCGCCGCAGGCGCGTTATCCGTAACCGGCGCGCAGGCCGCGCACGCCGCATACTCCCGTTACCGTTGGAGCAATGCCGAGATGGTCGGCGGCGGCTTCGTCCCCGGCATCGTGTTCAACCAGTCCGAGCCCGGTCTCGTCTACGCCCGCACCGACATCGGCGGCGCCTACCGACTCGACCGGCGCACCGGACAGTGGGTCCCGCTGCTCGACTGGATCGGCTGGGACCAGTGGGGCTGGACCGGGGTTTCGAGCCTCGCCACAGACGCGGCCGACCCCGACCGCCTGTATCTCGCCGTCGGCACCTACACCAACGACTGGGACCCCAACAACGGGGCCATCCTGCGCTCACGCGACCGTGGCCGCACGTTCAAGGCATCCGTCCTGCCGTTCAAGGTGGGCGGCAACATGCCGGGCCGGGGCATGGGGGAGCGCCTGGCCGTCAACCCCTACCGCAACAACATCGTCTACTTTGGCGCTTCGAGCGGGCGCGGGCTGTGGCGCAGCCGCGACTACGGTGCGACCTGGTCCAAGGTCGAGTCCTTCCCCAACCCGGGCACGTTCCGGCCCGATCCCAATGACACCAGCGGATACAACAGCGATCTGATCGGCGTCGTGTGGGTCCTGTTCGCCGCCAAGGACACGATCTATGTCGGCGTCGCCGACAAGGACAACCCGCTCTATCGCAGCACCGACGGCGGCGCCACGTGGGCGGCCGTGCCCGGCGCGCCCACCGGCTTCCTGCCGCACAAGGGCGTCATCGGCGGTGGATTCCTTTACCTGGCAACGAGCGACACCGCCGGCCCCTACGACGGCGGCAACGGGCAGGTGTGGCGGCTCGAACTGGCCACGGATGCGTGGACCAACATCACCCCCGCGGCGAACGCGGGCTGGGGCTACTCGGGCCTGACCATCGACCGGCAGCGGCCCGGCACGCTCATGGTCGCCACGCAGATCGCGTGGTGGCCGGACGTCGTCTTCTTCCGCAGCACGGACAACGGCGCGACGTGGTCCCGGGCGTGGGACTTCGGCGCATGGCCCAACCGTAACAACCGCTACGACCTCGATATCTCGGAATCGCCGTGGCTCACCTGGAACGAGACGAAGGCCCTGCCCGAGCAGACGCCGAAGCTCGGCTGGATGACCGAGTCCATGGAGATCGACCCATTTAATTCAGATCGTTTGTTCTACGGTACGGGTGCCACGATCTACGGCACGGAAAACCTCACCGCGTGGGACCGGGCAGAGACCGTTCACATCGCCGTCAAGGCACGCGGTCTGGAGGAGACCGCGTTCCTCGACCTGATCAGCCCGCCCGCCGGCGCGCACCTGCTGTCGGCGGTCGCCGACATCGGCGGCTTCCGGCACACCGATTTCACCGCGCCGGGGCTCATGCTCGACACCCCGACGTTCGGCTCGTGCACAGGCCTCGACTACGCCGAGCTCGCGCCGGACGTGATCGCGCGGGTGGGCAATCCGGTCGGCGCGTGGACCCGTTTCGGCGTCTCCCGCGACGGCGGCATCACGTGGACGGCCGCCGCCACGCAGCCCGACGGGATCACGCGTGGCGGGCGGATCGCGGTCAACGCCGATGGGACCGTTTTCCTGTGGGCGCCGGAGGGCGCGGCCGTGCACCGGTCCACTGACGACGGTGCGACGTGGACGGCCGTGACCGGGCTGGCGCCCAACGCGGTCATCGAGTCGGACCGGGTGCGGGCCAACGTGTTCTACGGTTTCGCGGCCGGGTTCTTCTACGTGAGCACGGATTCGGGCGCATCCTTCACCGCGACGGCGGCCACCGGGCTGCCGGCAGAGGGCGACGTACGCTTTAAGGCCGTGCCGGGCCACGCGGGCGACATCTGGCTCGCGGGTGGCAAGACCGCTGGCACGTATGGGATGTGGCGCTCGACCGACGGCGGCGCGACGTTCGCCCGGTTGGCGGGCGTCGACGAGGCCGACAACGTGGGCTTCGGCAAGGCCGCGCCGGGGCACCGGTATCCGGCCGTGTTCAGCAGCGCTAAGGTCGGGGGCAAGCGCGGCATCTACCGTTCCGATGACGGCGGCCGGCGCTGGGTCCGGCTCAACGACGACAAGCATCAGTGGGCCTGGACGGGCGCCGCGATCAGCGGCGATCCGCGCGTCTTCGGCCGGGTCTACGTCGCGACCAATGGACGCGGCCTGATCGTGGGCGACCTCTCGTAGTGCCATGCTGGCCGCGGTCCTCATAGGAGCGTCCGCGGCCAGCCCTCGGCACGCTGGCCCCGCCCCCCGGCACGCTGGCCCCGCCCCCTGCGCTCGCCCGCTCCGCCTCGCCCGCCGCCCCCGGCACGCCGCGCCGCCTCGCCCGCCGCCCCGCGCCACCGCCCCCGGCACGCCGCGCCGCGCCGCCTCGCCCGCCCCGGGCACGCCGCCGCCCTGCGCTCGCCCGCGCCACCGCCCCCGGGCACGCCGCGCCGCGCCGCCTCGCCCGCCCCGGGCACGCCGCCGCCCTGCGCCGGCCGCCCCCGGGCACGCCGCACTGCCGCAGGCTCCCGCCCGCTCGGCGCGCGCTGGGCCGCGCTGGGCCGCGCTGGGCGAAGCAGTGATCTCGCGGTTGGGGTCGATCGCGGATGGGGCCCGATCGTGGCGCGGCTCTCGAGGTACCAGATATGAATCTGACTGTTTAGTTTCTTAAAAATTTGAGTTACCGTCGTCCAATGAAGACACTAGCCAGATTGGCGACCGTCGCGACGCTGGCAGCGGCCCTCGTGGGAGCGTCCGCGGCCAGCGCGCTGGCCTACCCGGGCTGGCGGCATGCGGGCAGCTACGGCTGGCCCGACCACTGCCTGGGCGTCGGCTACCAAGGTAAGCAGAGCGGTTCGTGGACCAACTATTTCTGCGAGACCATTACACCGGCCAACCCCGCCAGTGGGCCCGGTTTCTACAAGTTGTGGGTGCAGTGATCCTCACAGCAGCACCTCGCCGGTTACGCAGGTGACCGTCGCACCGCCGATCCAAAGGCGTCCGTCCGCGTCCTGCGTGATGTGGGCCCGCCCGGCGCGGCCGAGCGCGGTGCCCTGACTCGCGACATAGGGCGCCGTGGCTCGGCCGCTGCCGATGAGCCATTGTGCGAGCGAGGCGTTGAGGCTGCCGGTCACCGGATCCTCGACGGTCGCGCCGTCCTTGGGGAAGAATGCCCGCACCTCATACGCCGTGTCCGCACCCGGCGATTGCGGCCCGACCACGCCGATGTCCATGTCCACCGCGCCCGGGCGCACCGCGAGCACGGCCTCCGCGTCGGCCAGCAGCACCGCGACCCAGCCCGGCCCGTTGTCCACCCATTGCGCGTCTTGGATGTCGCCGCGCTCGAGGCGCAGCTGCCCGGCGATCCGCTCGACAAGCTCCTCGTCCACCGGGCCCGACCGGACCAGCGGGGGCGCGGCGAAGGCCAGGCCGATGCCGGTCCGTCGCACGTGGACGAGCCCGGCGCCGCACTCCTGCACGATCACGTCCTCGGAGCGCGGGACCCCGCCCGCAGACAGCCACGAGTGGCATGTGCCAAGCGTCGGGTGCCCGGCGAACGGCTGCTCCATCGTGGGCGTGAAGATCCGCACCCGGTAGTCGGCGCCCTCGGCCGTGGGCGGCAGCACGAACGTGGTCTCCGACAGGTTGGTCCAGTGCGCGAAGCGCTGCATCTGCTCCGTGGACAGGCCCGAACCGTCGAGCACCACCGCGAGCGGGTTGCCATAGTAGGGCCGGCCGGTGAAAACGTCCACCTGCAAGAAAGATCGTGCCATATCGGCAACCTACCTCATCGATGTTACGTGTGAAGCTGTATGAGAAAGCACGGGATAATGGCGTGCGCGCTGATATTGGTGCTCACGTCATCGGCAAGTCCGGTCTTCGGCGCCTCACCTCAAGCCAAGGGCGAGCGTGAGCGTGCGGGGACGGTAGTGGTCACGCTGGTGACCGGCGACCGGGTGGTGGTGCAGCCGCTCGACGGTCCTGATCGGATAGTCAAGGTGTGGCCCGGCAAGGGCCGGCAGGGCGCGACGTTCGCGCAGCGCGTGGAGCGCGGCGACACCTATGTGATCCCGGCCGACGCGATCAGACTGGTCGCCTCGGGCAGGGTGGACCGGCGGCTGTTCAACGTCTCCAAGATGGTGGAGCTCGGCTACGACGACAGCAAGTCCAAGACCGTCCCGGTCATCGTGGGCGGCACCGGCCGAGCCGGGTCGAAGTCGCTGCGCAGTCTGGGCGCTGGAGCGCTGGACGTGTCCAAAGCGGACGCCGCCGGCTTCTGGGCGAGCGCGAAGAACGACAGGATCTGGCTGGACGGCCCGGTCCAGGCGACCATCGACCGCAGCGCGGCCCAGGTCGGCGCGCCGGTGGCGTGGCAGGCCGGGCACAAGGGCCAGGGCGCGGTGGTCGCCGTGCTCGACACGGGCATCGACGCGAAGCACCCGGACCTCGCCGATGCGGTGGTCGGCGCGCAGGACTTCAGCGAGTCCGAGTCGGGCACCGAGGACCGTTTTGGCCACGGCACCCATGTCGCGGGCATCATCACCGGCAACGGCTCCGCGGCGGGCGGCAAGTATGTGGGCGTCGCGCCGGACGCCAAGCTGCTCAACGGCAAGGTGCTCAACGACTTCGGCGGCGGCCGCGAATCGTGGATCATCGCGGGCATGGAGTGGGCGGCCGCGCAGGGCGCCGACGTCATCAACATGAGCCTTGGCTCGTCGTTCCCAAGCGACGGCACCGAGCCGATGGACCTGGCGGTCAACCGCATCACGGCAGAGACCGGTGTCTTGTTTGTGGTGGCGGCGGGCAACAGCGGGCCCTACGACCGCTCGATCGGAAGCCCGGCAGCGGCCGACGCGGCGCTGACCGTGGGCGCGGTCGACCGGCAGGACGGGCTGGCCGAGTTTTCCAGCCGCGGGCCGCGCTGGTCCAATCTGGACATCAAGCCCGACATCACCGCTCCGGGCGTCGACATCGTCGCGACCTTGGCGGATGGCGCACTGCTCGGCCAGTACTATCCGATCGTCGATGGAAAATATTTGCAACTTTCCGGTACCTCGATGGCCACGCCGCATTCGGCCGGAGCGGCAGCGATCCTGGCCGCGATGCACCCCGAGTGGCGGGCGGGCGAGCTGAAGTCGGCGCTGATGAGCACGGCCAAGCCAAATCCCGCGCTCACGCCATATCAGCAGGGTGCCGGTCGCCTCGACGTCGCCCGTGCCGCGACGCAGCCGGTGCACGCGTCGCCGGGCAGCCTGAGCAACGGCATCGTGCGCTGGCCGCACAACGATGACGTGCCGGTCGCGCGCGACATCACGTATAGCAACGACGGCGCGGAGGCGGTGACGCTCGACGTCACGGTCAGCGTGCCCAACGCGCCCGCCGGCATGTTCACCGTGGACCAGCCGCGGGTCACGATCCCGGCCCACGGCACGGCCACCGTGAAGATCACGACCGATACGCGGGTGCCGGCAGCGGACGGCATCTACGGCGGGTTCGTCAACGCCACCAACGGGTCGACCGAGATCCGTACCCCCATAGGGGTCACGCGGGAGGTCGAAAGCTACGACGTCACGCTGAACGTCATCGACCGGAATGGACAGTCCACATCGGATTACGGGGTCCGCTTCGTCAGCATCGAGGTGCAGGAGGCCGTCCTGCCCTACGACGAGTCGGGCCGGGTGGTCGCCCGCGTGCCCAAGGGCAAGCACTTCCTGGAGGTCACCATCGATACGCCGAACGAGAACAGCCCGTTCGGCTGGGATCTGTCGGCGCTGATCGAGCCGGAGCTCAACGTCACCGGCGACCGCGAGCTGGTGATGGACGCCCGACAGGCGCGACAGACCGGGTTCACCCTGGACCGGCCCGAGGCGAGCGCCGGCGACTCGATGGTCGGGTTCGCCCGGGAGACCCTGTGGGGCGAAACAGGCACCGGGTTCTTCGGCTTCGCGCTTGACTTCTTCTTCGTGCGCCCGTCGGAGACCGCCGCGACGGTCGGCAAGTTCACCTACACGGTGGGCGGGATCCTCGCCCGGCCCGACGGCAACGGCGGGTTCGTCGACAGCCCGTACATCTACCACGTCATATCCTCCGCCGACGCCCGCGTGCCGGCCAACCTAAAGCCACGCATCCGGGACCGCGATCTGGTGAAGGTCGACACGCGCATCGCGTCGGCCAACCCCGGCGAGCGGGCCGCCAAGGAGTGGATGGTGGACCTCGCCACGCCGGGATCGGTAACCGAGTACTTCACGCCAGGCACCCGGTGGTTCCCGGCGGTCGTGCTCAACTTCGACCCGGAGTCGTTCGAGTTCGACGGGGTCATCTCGTCGGCGCCGGTCGTGTACGAGAAGGGGCACAAGCCGATCGTCGAGCGCTGGAACGTGGGCGTGTTCGGCCCGGCGTTCCCGGATGACGGCCCGGACGAGCCGCTGGTGAGCCGCGAGGGCGACTTCATGGACGTCTACCTGCCGATGCACGCCGATCAGCGGCTCAACCATCAGGGCGACACCCGGCGGGGCACGACGCGGTTGACGCTGCACCGCAACGGGGAGCTGATCGGCGAGTCGGAGGAGTACTGGCTCGGCGCGGACGTGCCGGCGGACTCGGCGCGATACCGGATCGAGGCCACGACCACCCGACCGTCCACATTGAGCACTCGTGTGACGGGCGTGTGGACGTTCACGTCCGCGCACGAGGCGGGCGAGGACGGCAAACCGTTGCCGCTCATGGCGGTGCGGTTCGCACCCGAGCTCGACGACCACAACCGGGCCAGGGCGGGCAGGCCGTTCGTCTTCCCGGTGCAGGTACAGCAGCAGCGGGGCGCCGACAACGGCGCGCTGCGCAGCCTTCGCGTCGACGTGTCCTATGACGACGGTCAGACGTGGCGGCGGGTCACGCTGCTGGGCTCCGGCTCGAAGCGGTTCGCCCTTGTCTCGCACCCGGCCGGGGAGGGGTTCGTCTCGCTGCGGGCAGCGGCGACCGACTCAAAGGGCAACACCCTCGAGCAGACGATCATCCGCGCCTATGCACTGAGGTGAGGCAAATAATCCCCTAGAGGTCCCGGTATGGAACGTAGTACACATACTATGTTCCGTACCGGGACTCATATGCATGTATGTATGTGGGGGGCACGTGTGGGAGAGCCGGTCATTGAGGTGCGCGATCTGCGGATGCGCTACGGCTCGGTTGATGTGCTGCACGGTGTGAACTTCTCGGCCGGCCGCGGCGAGGTGCTCGCGCTGCTCGGGCCCAACGGCGCGGGCAAGACGACGACGATCGAGATCCTGGAGGGTTCCGGGTGCGCTCGGCCGGGCAGGTCAGCGTGCTCGGGGTCGATCCCGCCAAGGGCGACGAGGCGTGGCGGGCCAAACTTGGCGTGGTGCTGCAGTCGTGGCGCGACACCGGCTGGCTCAACCTCCTGTGGGTGTGCCTCCTCGGCATGCTCGCCACGCTGCCGTGGGGGGCGAATACAGCCCAAGCCTGGCCTCGCCCTGCGCATAGCCGAATACTTCGACGTGCCCATGGAGGTGGCTTTCTCCACGGCGCCGTTTCCGCGGCTCGGGAGCGGTTGAGCCGGGCGTTTACGATGTGTGCCATGTTGGAGGCCAAAAAGACCGGCGTGTTCAAGTCGCATTATGAGATCGTCTCCGATGGGCGACCGATCACGACTTGGGAGAAGTCCACGTGGCGCACCGGCGGGGCCTTCAGCCTCGACGGGCATCGATACGAGGTGCGCTCCAACGCCTGGGGCACACGCTACTCGCTGATCCGCGACGATGCGACCATGGCCACGGCCGAGCGGGTGGGCCGCAAGCGATGGTCGATCGACGCGGGCGGGCACGTGCACGAGTTCAAGCGCGCGTCGATGTGGAAGTCGGAGGAGTCGCTGGTCGAGCGCGGGCGCACCGTGGGCTACATCAAGCGCCCGAGCATGTGGCGCAGCAACGCCGTGGCCGACCTGCCGGGCCTGCCCGTGCCGGTGCAGATCTTCGCCCTGACCGTGACACTGGCCAAGTGGGACACCGCCGCCGCCTCCTCGGGCGGCTAACCGGATCGCCGTTGCTCACTTCACTTGCGCTGATTGCAATCACGACACCGTCCCGAAAGCTGGGCCAAATAAGGCAGCAGCAGGAGCGAGGCATCGTGACTGCAGCGCGGACCTCGGTCAACGGGCGATTTTGATCTTTACCTGAGAGTCGGTGACGCTCTCGACGGTGACGTTGAGGCCGTTGGCCTCGGTGGCGGGCTGGCCGACGGTCAGGGTGAGCTGCTCGCCGGCGACCTCGACGGTGACCTTGTCGCCCTCGGCGCTGACGAGTTTGGCTTCGACGCCGAGCACGGACGCGCTGGCTTCGACGCCGCGATCGAACGTGACGGTGCACTGGTCGAGCCCGCAATCGACGTTGCTGCCTTCGTCGCCGCAGGCGGTGAGCATCATCGTGGTTAGGACGGTGGCAAGTAGCAGTCGCGTCTTCACGCACCCAAGGCTAACCGATCCGGCCAAACCGGCCCTATGGCGCACGAACACCTAGGGGGATCCCACCTAGCCCGCGCGGGCGAGCCCGATGACCGCTCCCGTCGGCGATGTCAAGGGGGCGGCCGATTCCGAGCATGGAATGCGTGATCCTCAAGCATTTCGGCCTCTTCGGCCTGGTCCTTTCCGCAGTGATGACGGTCGCCGGGCACTTCGGCGCCGATCCCGGCCTGTCCCCGTGGGCGCACACGATCAGTGACTTCGCGGCCGCCGACCGTGGTGGGTTGGTGGAGTTCGCGATGGCGCTCGCGGCCGTGTCGACGGTCGCGCTGCTGCCCGAGTTGAGGCGGAGGTTGGCGGCGGCGCTGCTCGCGGTGTGGAGCGCCGGCCTGCTGGTGGCGGCGATCGTGCCGACCGATCCGGTGGGGCAGGCGCTGTCGACCGCGGGTTACGTGCACCGGTATGCGTCGGCGGCCGCATTTGCCTCGCTGCTGGGTGCGGGTGCGGTCCTGGCACGCGGCATCCGCCCGATCGGCTGGCTGACCGCGCTCGGCAGTGTGGCCGGGGCGGCGATGGTCGCCTCGACCTATGTATTCGATCGCGTGGCGGTCGGGCTTGCCGAACGGGTGCTGGCGGTCGCCGGTGTGGGCCTGCTGATCAGGCTCGCGTTGCACCTAACTTTGGGCGAGATCAACTTGACTTTTGTTTGGATCAACAGAAGTTATGGACACGGTGAGCGAAAGCTCGTAACCTCTCGGGCATGAGTCTGCAGACTCGCCTCCTTAGATTGCTGCGCGACGAGGGTCCGCTGTCCCGGGCGGAGCTCGGCGACCGGCTGGAGACGGCGCGCACGCGGTTGCTGGCCGAGCTTGATCGGCTGGCGGCGGTCGAATTGATCGCGGAGGCGGGTCCGGCGGTGTCGCGGGGAGGGCGCAGGTCCACGCTGGTCGAGCTGAACCCGCGGCTGCGGTTTGCCGGGGTGGACCTGGGCGCGACCTCGATCGACGTGGAGATTGTGGATGCGCGGA
>JBIOYB010000653.1:0-22941 GCA_044869915.1 Allorhizocola sp. | reverse complement strand
CTATCACACCGCTTTTCTTACCACGATCATGGCGCGCCTGAGAAAAGGCCCCTCAGCGGCCGGTCACCCGCAGCACGGTCACCGAGTTTGCCGGGATCGACAAGCGACTCGACAGGCCGAGCCCGGTGACCTGCTCGACGACCGGGGCGATCGCGCCGGGCTGGTCGAGTGTGTTGCGCGTCGACGGGTTGCCGGTCAGCACCGTCTTGGTGCCGGTGCCGTCGATGCCGGCCGCGCCGTGGAAGGTCAGCCGGGCGGATTGGACCTGCGCCGTCGTGTTGACAATCTTTATGTAGTACGTGGTGGAGCCTCCCTGGGTCGTCTTCGTGACCACCTGTTTGAGCGTGCCCGCCCCGGTGAGCCGGCTGCCGATCACTTGTGCGCCAAGGTTGTTGGCGAACATGTGCACGACCCAGTAGGACGGTGACCCATAGCTGCGGCCCGCGTCGAAGCCGACCATATTGGACGGCCAGTTGGGTTGGTTCTCATGCACCAGGATCGGCGCATACATGCTCCCGATCACCATGTCGCTGTTGCGTTCCAGGCCGGTGAGCATGGCCGCCTCGCCGACGGCCGCGCGCAGCGTGGGTGTCGGGTTGCCTTCCTGCGCACCGTATTCGCCCACGAGATACTGCCTGCCGCCCCGGTCGGCCCGGTCGTAGCGGTCGGTGACGGTGGCGAAGAACGACGGCGGGGCGTAGTAGTGGTCGTCGGACAGGTCGGGCACTCGCCCGGTGGGCGTCGACGACGCCGACCCGCCCTGCAGCCCGCCGGTGGTCGCGATCACCTTCAGCTGGGGATAACGGGCCTTGATGGCGTCGTACAGCATGGTGAACCGCCAGGCGTAGCTGCCCGAGGTGTCGAACCAGTCCTCGTTGCCGACCTCCACATAGGACAGTGGGAACGGCGCCGGGTGGCCGTCCGCGGCCCGCCGCGCGCCCCACGTCGTCGTCGCGGCGTCACCGATCACGTATTCGATCTCGTCGAGCGCGTCCTGGATGTACGGCCCGAACTGCTCCTGCGGCACGTGCTGCCCGTTGAGCGTGTATCCGGCGAACACGGCCAGCAGCGGTTGCGCGCCGATGTCCTCGGCCATGCGCAGATATTCCAGCAGCCCCATGCCATCGGTGGACCAGTAGCCCCACGCGGTGTTTTGGTGTCCGGGCCGGGTCTCGATCGGGCCGAGCGTGGCCTTCCAGTCAAACCGGGTCTCCAGCGTCGCGCCCTCGAGGTAGTTGCCGCCCGGGATGCGCAGCAGGCCCGGTTTGAGCGCGGCGAACTTCTCGGCCAGGTCGGGCCGCAGCCCGTTGGGCCGGTTCTTGAACGTGGGCGGGAACAGCGAGACCACCGACAGCCACACGTCCTGTTCGGCGACGGCCTGGTTGGATCGCAGCGACACGACGATCCGGTTGTCGGTCGACGGCGCGATCCCGGCCGGGGTGCGCAGTGTGAACTCGTGCTTGGCCCAGTCGGTGCCGAGGCTGGTAAGAGCCCGTGTCGCGAGCACCGTGCCGTCGGGTTTTTCGAGGCTCACGTGGATCGTGCCCTGCCAGCCGGGGCTCGACTTGGCCCACAGCGAACCGCGATAGGTGGTGGCCGCCCGCACGGCGATGCCGTAGTAGCCGATGTTCGATGCCGCCACGCGGCCCCCGCGTGCCAACGATCCAATGTGGACCTTCAGCGACCGGTCGATCGCGTCGTTGAGCGGTGTGGTCTGGTCGACGGCCAGCGTGCCGGTCGCGCCGCCGCCGGTCACCAGCGACCAATACGGCACGGTGCCCGCGCCCGGGCCGCTGCCCGGCTGGTACGACTCCTTGAAGGTGCGGTTGCGCACCAGCTCGGCGTAGATCCCGCCTTCGACGGAGTGGCTGATGTCCTCCAGCAGCAATCCATACGTCGTCCGGCGGGTCGTGGCGCGGATGTCGGTGGCGTCGATGGACAGGGCGTTCGCGCCCGCGAGCGCGGCCACCTGTTCGGCGGTGAGCGCGAAGCGCACCAGCCGCACCTCGTCGACCGCGCCGGTCAGGCGTGGTGCCGCACCGCCCGTGCTGCCCATGGTGAACTGCGCTGTGCTGTCGCCCGACGCCGACGTGCAGGCCGTGGTGTCCAGCGAGTCCGACGTCGCGAGCGTGCCGCACGAGCCCGCCGCGACGGCGAGGTTGGCCGACTCGCCGTCCACGTAGATTCGCAGCCGCTGGAGGTCGCGGTCGAGCACAAACGCCACGCTGTGCCAGCCGCCGTCCGCGACCACCGCCGCCGAGGTCGACACCTCCAGCCGCGCGCCGCCGCCACCGATACGGGCCACGACCCGGCCGCCGTTCACGGACAGCCCATAGCCCGAGTCGCTCGTGCCCTTGGACACCACGGGCTGTACCGCCGCGGACGTCGTGCGCACCCAGGCCGCCAGCGAGGCCGAACCGGTGCCGATGTTCAGCGCCGGGCGGTCGTCGACGGACACGTCGCTCGTGCCGTCGAGCGCGACCGCCGCACCGGACGCGCCGGCGGCAGTCCACGTCGCACCACTGCCGCGCAGCGTCGCGGGCGCGGCGTCCGGCGAGGCGTTGGCCGCCACCGTGCCGCTGCCCTCGTCCAGGTGCCACAGGCCGCTGGTGGCCAGGGCCGCCGCGCCCCCGGCATCGACCGAGAACGGGAACGTGCGCACATCGTCGACCCCGCCGTCCCAGAAGTCCACATTGGACCCGTTGTACTTGGCGCGGCCCACCACGAAGTGCCCACCGGCCCGCCACGGCGTCGTGTGCGCGACCGTCTGCTGCAAAGAGCCGTTGACGTACAACGAAATCGTGCCCGCGGCCCGGTTGTACACGCCCACGAGGTGATACCACTGCCCCGTCTGTGCCGTGAAGCTCGACCCGGCAACGGCTCCGCCCCCGGGCGCGTCGGCGGTCAGGACCGTGAACGCGAGCCGCCCGTCGTCGCGGCGCTGCAGGAAGAACCCGCTCACCGACTCGCCGTCGACGCTCACCGCGGTCCGGAAGCCCGCGGGCACGTCGGTGCGCACCCAGGCCGCGACCGAGAAGCTCTGGCTCGTGTCCACGACCGGCGCCGGCATGTCGACGAACCCGGTCGCGCCGTCGAACTCGACCGCGCTGTCCCCCACCACACCGGGAGCCCACGTCGCACCGCCCGTCAATGTCCCGTGCACGTTGGCCAGCGAGTCGTCTTCGGCGGTCGGGCCGGTGCCCTCGTCAAACCGCCACGTCCCGTTGGTGGCCAGCTGCGCCACCTCCGGCGCGGTCAGCGCCTGCGCCCACACCCGCACGTCGTCGATCGTGCCGTCCACGAAGTCGACCGGATTGCCGCCGAACCGGCCGCGCCCGATGACCAGGCTCCCGCCAGCCACCCATGTCGCCGGCGCGGGCGTGATGCCCTGCAGCTGCCCGTTGACATAGAGCGCAAGGGTCCGGGCCGTCGCGTCGAACACCCCGGTCAGCTGGTACCACTGCCCCACCACCGGATCAAACGTCGCGGACGGGAACGCGGGCGCCCCCGCCGACGCGTCGGCCGGCAGCTTCACAAACGCGAACCGCCGCGTGTCATCACGCAACTGCAGATAGAACCCGCTGACCTGGCTGCCGTCCACGCTCACCAGGGTCTGGTAGCCGGTGACCCGGTCCAGCCGGATCCAGCCGCTGGCGGTGAAGCTCTGCGACGTGTCGATCACACCGGCCCCGGCGTCGGCGAAGTCACCGGCGCCGTCGAGCGAGAGCGCCGACGGGCCGTGGATCCCGGGTGTCCAGGCGGCGTTGCCGGCCAGCGTGGCGGGATGCGTGCCCACGCTGTCCGCGGCCGTCTGGCCGGTGCCCTCGTCGAACTGCCACCGCGACACGGGCGCCGGGCCGGTCCCGGCCTGCGCCGTGGGCGGGTCGGCGATCCCCACCAGGGCACTGGCCCACAACGCGAGCACGCCGAGCAGCGCCACTCGGCGGTTTCTGGCGGAAGTTGGGTACACGGGAGCCTCCTCGCCCATGCGGCGGCGCCCGGTACCGCATAAAAAGAATCTTTTCCGTCCTAACATACCCATCCACGAATAGCAACACGTCAATTGAACGGGATCAGCGGCCGAGGTCCTGCAGGATCGCCAGCGCCCGCCGCCACGCATCACGCGCCTGCTCGGTGCGGCCGGTCGCCACGAGGGTCTCGCCGACGCCGGCCATGCCCACCACGCACAACAGGCAGCCTTCGTGCTGCGCCTCGTCGAGCTTTTTCAGCGGCGGCTCCCGACCGGTGAAGCCCCGTGGGTCCAGTGGAAGCTGTTGAGGTACAAGAAAAACAGCCCTTGACTCAGCGGAGAGGATGGCGCATTGGAGGCCGCGCAGCTGGATGCCTGGCTCAGCGACCATGACGCGGCGGGCGCGCTCGAAGGACTCCAGCGCCTCGGCCCGCCGGCCCAAGCGGTGCAGCGCCTGCATCAGATAGGCCCAGCAGCGTTCGCGGAGGGGATGCTCGTCGACAAATCGATACAGCTCGCTGAGCACATCCTGGTGCCGGCCCAGGTCGAGGTGTGCGCCCAGCCAGTCCTCGATCGTGGTGAGCCGCTCCTCCTCCCACCTGCGTGCCTCGGCCGCCACCCCGGGCGCGTGCGGCACGTCGGCCAGCGGCGGGCCGTGCCACAGCGCGAGCGCCTCGGCCAGGTGCGCGACCGCGGCCTCCCGGTCACCGGCCGACAGCTCTCGCCGGCCGATGGCGACCAGCCCGTCGAAGACGGACGCGTCCACCTCGTCGGGGCCGCTGGTCAGCATGTAACCGGCGGCGCCCGTCACGAGCGGCCCGTCCCGGCCGCCACCGAGCTGCTGGCGCAGCCGCATGACATAGCCGCGGACCACACTGGCCGCGTGGCGGGGCGGCCGATCGCCCCAGATCTCGTCGATCAGCCGGTCGGTGGCGACCACCCGACCGGCCTCGATCGCCAGCACCGCGAGGACCACGCGCTGCTGTGCCGCGTGGACGGGTGTCCACGTCGTGCCGTCCCACACCCGCAGCGGACCCAGCAGGCGCAACCGTAGCCGCTCCATCTGACTGCGGCGATTTCTAGGGCCAGTAGATGGACAGCATCTCCTGGGTCAGGTGGATGCGGCGGCAGCCCAGCCAGGTGTTGGCGTAGCCGGTCGAGGCCTGGGCACACAGGTCGTAGTCGCCCGGGAAGATGAACTGCCCGGGGTTTTCCGGGTCGAGCGACGGCGCGAGGCTGATCGGGTCGCCGGCGTTGGACAGGAAGAACCCGTGATAGGGCCCATATCCCGGGTAGATGGCCCCGATGTCGGGACGGTAGCGGTCGGCCCAGGACTGCCCGAACGCGTATCCCCAGCCGCTGTTGGGGAAGAGCAGCCACATATTGATCATGACTGGGCTGGGGGTGAGGGGGTTGAGCGACCAGCCGACGACGTTGATGACACCGCCCGGGGTCACCTCGATGCTTTCGAGCACCCCGATCGGCGCCGATGCCGGCCGGGACGGTGCGGCGCCGGCGGGCCCGGCGGTCAGGCCGGTGACCGCCAGTGCCGCCAGCGCGATGATCGCCATCCTGCGCGGGACTCTCATGTGCGCCTCCTCGATGCGAGCTACATCGAAGAATATGAGAGTCTCTATGAACCGGCAAGGAAGCGCCACGCGGTCGCCGACCGCATGACCTCACCCGGCCGCAGGACCGGCGACGGGAAGTGCGGGTGGTTGGGCGCGTCGGGGAAGTGCTGCGTCTCCAGGCAGATGCCCGCGCCCTGGCGGTAGAGGGCGCCGCTCGTGCCGACGATCGTGCCGGTGAGCATGTTGCCGGTGTAGACCTGGACCCCGGGACAATCGGTGTCGACGGTCAGGGTCAGCCCCGACTGTCGCGAGTGGAGGGTCGCGGCGGTGCGCATGCCATCGCCGGGCAACACGAAGTTGTGGTCGATGCCGTTGGCGCCCACGATCTGCGGGTGCGGCCGGCGGACGACCACGCCGAGCACCGGGCCGTCGCGCAGGTCCAAGGGCGTGCCCGCGACGTCGGCGAGCTCGCCCGTGGGGATCAGGCCGGGCCCGGCGGCGGTGTAGGACCGCGACGGCAGGGTCAGCGTGTGGCCGTCGATGGTGCCCGCCTCCTCCCCGTCGAGGTTGAAGTAGGCGTGGTTGGTCAGGCTCACGATGGTCGGCGCGTCGGTCTGCGCCGTGTATTCGAGCCGGACCGTGTCATCGGTGACCGAATAGGCCGCGGTGACCGTGAGCCGCCCCGGGAAACCCTGGTCGCCGTCGGGGCTTTCCAGCCCGAACACGACGCTCGACGGCGTGTGCTCGAGCACCGTCCACTGACGACGATCGAACCCGTCCGGGCCGCCGTGCAGCGTGTTGCGGCCGTCGTTGGTCGCCAGGCGATGCTCCGTGCCGTCGAGCGTGAACCGGCCGCCGGCGATGCGGTTGGCGAAGCGGCCGACCGTCGAGCCGAGATAGGCCTTGGAGGCGAGCCGGCCCTCGACATCGGGGTGCCCCAGCACGACGTTGCGCCGGATCCCGCTGGGGCTGGTGACGTGCAGCCGGTGCAGCGCCGCCCCGAGGTCGAGGATCTCGAGTTCAAGCGGGCCCGAGCCGATGGTGTGCAGATGCACCGCCGCACCACCGGGCCCCGTCCCGAACAGGGTTCTCATGCCAGGAAAGTTATCAAGCGGCCCGTCACCGGCCCTTCACTGGCCCAGGACGCGGGCCTTCTGCGCCTCAAACTCCGCGTCGGTGAGGATCCCCTGCTGCTTGAGCTCGGCGAGCTGTTGCAGCTGCGCGATTTTCGGGTCGGTGCCCTGCGCCGCCGGCGCGGCCGCCTGCTGTTGCTGCGCCGCCGCGGCCTGCTGTTGCTGCTCCGTCTCCTCCTGCTGCGCCCACCGGCCGGCCTGGCGCCGCGAGACCCGGTTGGACACCGCGGTCGCGGTGCCGGCGACGACCGCCGTGCGGGCCACTCCGCGAATGAGCCCCATGACTACCTCCCTGACTGCTGCGACTCGGTGGCGTCCAGCGCGTCCATGAGCGCCAGCGCCGGAATCCTGCCGCTGGCCACCAACTGGGCGCCGGTGCGCCGCAACGCCGCCGCGAACGGTGCGGCCCAACGGTTTTCGTAAACCAGGATCGCGGCCGCGTCACCGGGCTGAAGGATATTGCCCGCCTCATCGAGATCGTCCTGCCCGAGGATGCCCGATGACGCGCCCTCGAAGACCGCGACGTCGAGCTGGCTGTCGCCGTCGAAATCGGCCATCACCAGGCCGCGCACCCGGCCGTCCATCTCCTTCTTGACGAAGACCACGTCGAGGATGCGGATCAGCCCACGGTCGACGAGGTCGGTCAGGATCGGCCACGCCTCGCCCTTGAAGGTGCCCCCGCCGGGGAACTCGACGACGACGTAGTCGATCGGTCCCATCTCGGCGGCAGCGCTGTTGTCGGTCATGGCTGTGCTCCTGCCGTACCCGTCGAAAAGTCCATTTCCCTTTGTCAGCCTAAACCCGCATCATGTCCCGAAACGGGGGAATCGGGGAACCGCGACAGCGAAGGGCGGCGTCTGACGGCCATGGCAACCAGGACGGCGGCGAGGATGATGTGGGCACTGCTGGCGATCGCGACGACCGCGACGACAGCGACGACCGTGGCCGGTTGCGGCATCTGGGGATCAGACGAGGGTGAGCAGGTGTGGGGCCGGACCTTCCTGTCCACCTCGGTCACCGAGCGGGGCCAGGCACGCCCGCTGATCGACGGGACCCGGATCCGGCTCACCCTCGACGACCGTGAGTTCAAAGCCGAGGCCGGCTGCAACCACCTGGGCGGCCGCGCCCGTTTCGAGGACGGGCACCTCGTGGTGTCGGACCTGGAGTCCACGGCGATGGGCTGCGACACCGCGCGGCACGACCAGGACGGGTGGCTGGCCGGCTTCCTCTCCGGGCGGCCCGCCTGGCGGCTCGACGGCGACAACCTGATCCTGCGCATGGAAAACACCGAAATCGTGCTCGTGGACACGCGCCGCGCCTGACCCGGGTCTTCACCCAGCCGTCCGGACGGGCCGGCGCCATCAGCGGCGGTTCAGGACGGCATCAGCGACCCATGTGACCTTGTGCGCACGGCAACCAAAGCGGTTGCGAGCGTTGACCCACAAAGGGAGCGAAGATGCGCACAAGCAGAAGGCTGGCCCTGGCCACCCTCATCGTGAGCGTGACGGCGTTTGTCGGCGCCACGGCCGGTCCCTCGATAGCCGAGGACAGATCGGGTCCGGTGGTCTTCACCAAACTCGCGCCCGAGGTGACGCTGGCGGAGCTGCACGCCAAGGCCGAGGAAATCCGCGGCGAGCGGTTGCCGGCGCAGGCGTCGCAGATGACGGTCGTGCAGTCGAAGCAACAGCTCACCGCGGATCAGATCGCCAAGATCGTGGCCGGGAAGGACGCCGATGGGGCCGGGCGGCTGGGCGAGGTTGTCGATCCGTCGCCGGGCACGAACCTCCAGGAGATCGGCCGGCAGATCGGGTGGGACGACGTCGTCTGGTGGGAGTGCTATCCCGTCTACGTCATCATCGGCGGTTACCTATACGTGGTCTGGGTCTGCCGACCGCTGGTACTGCGGGCCTGACCCGATCCGAGGGGCTCCCGGAGCAGGGAGCCCCTGTCGTTTCAGGGCCGCTTCAGCGCCGGATGCCATCGTCTCCTCGACCGACCATGACCGAAGGAGACATCACCGTGAAACTGAGCAGGCTGCTGGCCACGCTCGCATTGATCGTCGCCGGTGGCGCCGCCGCCCTCACCGGCTCCGGCCCGGCAGCGGCCGGGGTTGAACCTGAGCCCACAAGGACGATCAGCCCGGAAACGCTGAGAGGCATCTGCACCCTCTTCGACGGCACCTACGTCGAGGGCCGGACCACATACTCCTGCGAGATCAGCGACGGCACCATCGCCTGCGGTGAGGGCTGCCACTACGAATTCCGCCTCGACACTCGGCCGCCGCTCATGCAATCCTGCGAATCCGTGCGCGGCACGTTCGCCGAGAGGTTCAACCGTGTCTACGCCTGCCTGCTCGACGACGGCATCCTCGGGGTCTTCTGTCCTCCCGACGACCCCGCAGGACCCGAGCGGGTCATGCTGTGCGGGATCGGCTGGATTCCCTCGGAGCAGCCGATGTCGTGAGCTTCGCGCGGACCTTCGCGGCGTCCGGATGCCCGAGCTGGTCGAGGATGTCCAGCGCCTGCCGCCATGCCGCGTCGGCCGCGGCATGGTCGCCGGCGACGTCGTGGGTGTCGCCGATGTGGCCCAGCGTGTCGGCCTCGTAGTAGCGGTCGTCGAGCTCGCGGAAGAGTTCGAGCGCGCGCCGGTAGTAGGCGATGGCGAGGCCATAGTTGCCGAGATGGTGGTGGATGTAGCCGAGGCTGTCCGAGGTCCCGGCCTGGAAAGTGAGATCGCCGAGCTCGCGCATTTGCGCCAGGGCGAGTTCGCATCGGGGGCGGGCGCGCGCGAAGTCGCCGCACAGCGCGTAGCCCCAACCCAGCGAGTTGAGCGCCCGGGCCGCCATCATCGGCTGGCCGGCGAGCCGATACAACCGCAGGGCCCGCCGCGCGTGGCGCACCGCCTGCTCGTGCTCGCCCTGCCGGTTGGACACCCAACCCATCTGATACTGGATCTTGGCCTGGCCGCCCCGATCGCCGAACCGCGCGTAAAGATCCAGCGCGTGCCCGAGATGGATCTGCGCGTCGCCATATCGGGCCATGCGCGCGTAGGCGGTGGACAGGTAGCCATGGGCCTGCGCCTGCGCGGCCAGGTTGCCCAGCCGCTGCGTGGCCTCGATCGCGGCGGTCTGATTGGCGACCTGGTCCTCCCAGTGGCCCGACCGGTCGAGGTGGTCGTGCGACGCCCAGGCCAGCTGCCACACATACTCGTCAAGCCCATCGGCGGCCGCCCGCTTGACCATGGCGAGCAACACCGCCCGCTCGGCGGTCAACCAGGACCCCGCGTCCTCCCGGCCGGCCAGCGGCTCCGGCGTGCTCCCCGGGTGCGGCGCGGACACCTTGGGCAGCTCACGGTGCGGGTTGAGCAGCAACGCGGCGGACAAAGCGGTATGCAGATAATGATCAAACAACCGCCGCGGGCCCTCCTCGCTCTCGCCCAGCTCCGCCGCGTATGTCCAAAGCAGATCGTGCAGGCGATAGCGGCCGGAGACCGGCGGCGCCAGCAGGCTTGCCTTGACGAGCTCGGACAGCAGGGGCTGGACCTCCGCAATCGTCGTGGCGGCCAGGCTCGCCGCCGCGGCCGTGGTGAAGTCGGGACCGGGATGCCGGCCGAGCAGGCGGAAAACCCTTGCGGCACCGGCACTGAGCGCCTGATAGGACCAATAGAACACGGATCGGATGTCGGTGCCGGAGTCGACGCTTTGCAGCGCCTCCAGCGACCCGGCCGAGTGGCGCAACTCCGAGGCCACGCCCGCGACCGGGAGGCCGGGCCGGGTCACGCAGCTCGCGGCGGCGAGCGCCAGCGCGAGCGGCAGCCGTGCGCACGCGGCGATGATCTCCTGGACCGCGGCCTCCTCCGCGGTGACCCGATCCTCCCCGATCCGGCGGATCAACAGGTCCCGGGCCTCCTCGACGGTGAGCAGATCCAGCGCCACCGGATGCGCGCCCTCCACCGTCACCAGCGGGGTGAGCTGGTAGCGGCTGGTCACCAGCACCGCGCAGCCGGGCGTGCCCGGCAGCAGCGGCCGCACCTGTCCGGCGTCGCGGGCATTGTCCAGCACGACAAGGACCCTCTTGCCGGCGAGGACACTGCGGTAAAGCGCCGACTGAGCGTCGATATCGGCTGGGATCTTTTCCACTGGTACGCCGTAGGCGTCGAGGAACGCGCGAAGCACCGCGGCGGGATCCGTGACCGAGCCGCCGCGGTCGAAGCCGCGCAGATCGGCGTAGAGCTGACCGTCCGGAAAGGACTGCCGCGCGTGATGTGCCCAATGCACGGCCAGCGTGGTCTTGCCGACCCCCGCCGTCCCGGAGACCACCGCGAGGGCCACGCTGTCGCCGCGCCCGCCGATCACCGCGTCGAGGCGGGCGATCTCCTTGCGGCGCGCCGCAAACGCCGCCGTCGCCAATGGCAGCTGCGCCGGGGCGGGCGCCGCCGGCGCGACAGTGACCTGCGGGACGGGCGCGTCCAAGGAGGCGTCCTGGCGCAGGATGGCGGCTTCCAGGTCGCGCAACGCCTGGCTCGGATCGATGCCCAGCTCCTCGGCGAGGACGTGCTTGAGCTTCTGGTACGTCGCCAAGGCGTCGGCCTGCTGGCCCGCCCGATACAGCGCCAGCATCAGCTGGCGGTGCACGTCCTCGTCGAACGGCCGGGCCATGACGAGCCGTTCCAGCTCCCGCACCAACTGCGCGTGCTCGCCGAGCGTCAGGCGGGCGTCGATGAGCGCCCGCGTCGCGTCAAACTCGGTATGGCTCAACCGCTCCGCCTGCTCCCCCAGCCAGCGCAGCTCCGCGACGTCCACAAGCGCCCGGCCGCGCCACAGCGCCAGCGCCGCACGCAGATGGGTCACCGCCTCCCGCGGGTCGGTGGCCATCCTGCCCTGGCGGATAAGCCTTTCGGCCTCCTGGACATCGGTGGCCACACCACCGGTGTCGAGCAGATAGCCGGGCGGCTTGGCGACAATCGAGTCCTTCGAGCCGAGCAGCTCACGCAGATAGGAGACGTTGCGCTGCAGGGTGTTTGTGACGGTCGCGGGCGGGCTCTCGCCCCACACCACATCGATAAGCTGGTCGCTGCTCACGACCTGACCCGGGTGCAGGCCGAGGACCGCCAGCAGAGCCCGGCGGCGCAGCCCGGGCACCGGCCTGATCAGACCATGGGAAGCCACCTCGACGGGGCCGAGAAGCCTCACCTGCATCAGCCCAGTGTGGCCCACCGCGCCGCCGTATTTCATCCCGGGTGTGGAAACCGGACACAACCGCGACGATGGGCGCGGGTCAGGATCGCTGCTCGCCTTCCAGGCGAAGCCGTGCGACCTCGGTGCGCGCGGCGCCGTAATCCACGCCGAGGTCGGCCAGTCTGCGGACCGCGGCGTTGCCGGTCGCCAGGAGCAGCCCGAGCAACAGGTGCTCGGTGCCGATCCGGTCGTCGCCCAGCAGGCGTGCCTGCCCGGCCGCCCGGACCATCGCCTCCTCGCACGCCGCCGTGAACCCGATATGCCTTGGCGAAGGCGTCCACTGCGGACGCTCGCGCGGCGACTGCTCCTGGCCGTCGCCGGCGTGTCCGCCGGCAGCCCGGCGGCCTCCGGGCGCGACGACCCCGGCGATCTCGCTCTCGGCGCCCGCGCGTGAGCCCGTCAGGCTTGCCACCGCCCGCGCTGCCAAGCCGCGCCGCACGGCGAGCAGGGCCAGTAACACGTGCTCCGGCTCGATAACCTGGCTGCGCAGGCCTTCGGCTCGCTGCCGGGCCACCTCGACCACCCGCTTCGCGCGATCGTCGAGATGGGAGAGGGGCGACCGCTCATCGATCATCGTTGCCTCCGGTGCTCAGCTGACACTCATGGCGCAACTGTGCCCGACCGCGCGCCCGGGCGGCAAACCTCGGCCGCGCCTTCCACATGCTCGCCACGGGTTAGCCCCGTGGCGAGCATCTGGACCGCCAAGACACCGAGCGCCGTGGACGTGAGCCAGCGGTGCGCCCGCAGCATCCGCGGGCGATCGGCGAGCCACTTCGCGATCCGCCCCGCGCCCAGCACGACCAGGAAGTTGACCCCCAGCATGATGGAGACTTGCACCGAGCCCAGGATCAGATGCTGCAGCGCCACATTTCCCCGGTCGGCGTCGATGAGTTGGGGCAGCAGCGTCAGATAGAGCACGGCCACGGTCGGGTTCAGCAGGTTGGTGGCGAGCCCCAGCAGAAACAGGCGGCCCGGCGAGGCCATCGCGGGCGGTTGGTTGTCCACGACGAGCGGAGCCCGCAACGCACGCCAGGCCAGCCACAGCAGATAGGTGGTGCCCGCGGCCTTGATGCCTTGGAGCACTGGGGGTATCACGAGCACGATTGTGGTCACGCCCGCCGCGGTGCCCGCCAGATAGACGGCAAACCCCGCCGCGATCCCGAGTAACGACACCATGCCGGCCGCCCGACCCTGCGCGATCGTACGGCTTACCAGATAGACGGTGTTGGGACCCGGTGTCAGCACGAGGCCCACCGCTATCAGCGAAATACTTAGTACCGCAGCCGAGCTCACCATTTGGCGACCCTCCAAATTCGACAGCCAAATTGGATGGAGGAGCGATTGTGTCACTCCTCTACGACTTGGCCAGCCGCAGGACTCGGGCGCGCGCTCGAATTGCGTCGTGAGATGTGGACCATTGCCTTGCTTTGCCATGTACCTACAAAGATGCATTCACGATCGCTGTCCGTCAATGGGTCAGTGACAGATTGTCAAAAACCTCGTTAAAGTGCATGCCGCATTTGCTATTTGACGCCTGGCATGACGACAGCCGGCCGGCCGCTTCCTCGTCTGTTTCGTTGTCGCATTTGCTGTCGCCGTGCGACGATTGGTCATACGGCGGCAAGCAGGACCGCACGAAGGCCTGCCAGCTGGTCGAAGGCCGGATTGCGGCCACCGGTGGTGGCATCGGCCCACAGCGAACGCCACTCGGACTCGCCGGCCATGATCCGATCGAGGGCGCGCGCTCCCAGCGCGGGCAGGTCCGAAGGCAGGTCGAGCCACTCGCCGTTGGCCAGGAAGCCGAGTGCGGGCCGGTGTGCCAGCGGCGTGCCGTTGGGCAGCACGGAGGCGACTATCGCGGCGGCCGCGAGGGCCTCGCAGGCCTCGTCCATGTCGAGATATCCGGCGGTGTCGGCGGCCGTGGCCAGTGCGTCGCGGATCAGACCGGGCCGGCGGGCGGGGTCGGCATCGCCAAGGTCACCACACCAGTCGAGGGCGGTGTCGTTGTCGAACGGTCCGCTGTCCCACGCACCCATGTGGCCTCCAGATGTCGCTTAGCCGGTACGCATTATGCCACCGCGCAGACCGCTCTGCAGCCTCACTGTCCGGTGTAGACCGGACTCTGGGCGAGCAGGTCGTGCATCGCGTGTCGGATGTCGGATGTCGGGTGTCGGGTGTCGGGTGCCGGGTGTCGGATGTCGGGTGTCGGGTGTCGGGTGTCGGGTGCCGGGTGCCGGGTGTCGGGTGTCGGGTGTCGGCCCGGGCGTGCTCGTCCATCGGATGCGCCCGGGTCGCCTCGGCATCCGATTGACGCGCCCGCGCCACAAGCACCACGGCGCGCCCGCGCCACAAGCACCACGACCCGCCCGCGTCGCCCGCATGATGTGCGGGTCGGTCACGAATAGCTCGACAGAGAAACCGATATCTACGACGGAAACGGCGCGCAGACACAACTACGCGGTGTCCACTGTAGACGGTCGTTGTGAAGTCGTCCCATGATGACGATCCGGGCGGTCAGCTCGCCCGACGGCACTGCCACCAACACGTGGGAATCGCCGGCCACGGCATCGGCACACCCGCCCATGCCAGAAGCACCACGCCAGAAGCACCACGCCAGGAGCGCCTACGGCAGCCGGGTTCGCAGCTGGCGGCCGGTGAATCGAGTATCCCGCCATCGCGAGGCGACCGGCCGGTGGAAACACAAGCTTTCCGCCACCGGTGGCACCGTTCTCTGTGCCACCAGGAACGCGACAGCGCGCAGGCAGACGACCCGGAAGCCGCTCATGCCCACCGCCCAGAGACCGGTCTCCTCGATGCGACGTTTCGTGCTCGGCCTCGCCCGGCAGTCGACCCGGCCCCAGGCGGTGCACCCGGCCCGGAGGCGGCGCTCGTCGCATGCCCGGCCCGGGCGGTGCGGTGCGGATCGGGGCGGTGCGGATCGGGGCGGGTGCGGATCGGGGCGGCCCGGGGCGGTGCGGTGCGGATCGGGCGGCCCGGGCGGCCCGGGCGGTGCGGATCGGTGCGGTGCGGTGCGGATCGGGGCGGATCGGGGCGGGGCGGCGGTCTGGCGCGGATTGCGCTGGCGCGCAGCGGAAGCGGGACGGCCGCCGATGACCGCCCCATACGGGCTACTGATGGAGGATGGGGGCCCGGTGCGAGCAACCGAGCCCCCGTTGGCAACTTTTGGCAACTCGCCCGGGAGTTACCTCGCGGCGCAGGTGGGTGTTGCCCCCGTGCCTGTGCCGGTGCCTTGGAAGCCGAATTCTGTCCACTGGCCGGCGGTGAGGGAGCCGTTGTAGCCAAGGTTGGTGAACTGGACCGCGCCTGTGGTCCCGGTGCGGTTGGCGTTCCAATGGTTGATGATGGTGGCGCCCGACGGCAGTGTCATCGAGACCGTCCACCCGTTGATCGGCGTGCCACCCGCGGTGACCCGGATCGTCGTCACGAAACCGCCCGTCCATTGGTTGACCGATGCCGTCGCCGAGCATCCGGTCGGCGGTGGTGAGGATGGCGGTGGTGAGGATGGCGGTGGCGAAGACGGCGGTGGCGACGAAGGGGGCGGTGACGAAGGCGGCGGCGAGGACGGGCCGGGAGTGTCGGACAGCGTCGGGGTCGTCCAATCCCGCCATTCGGCCAGGTTGCCGGGCTTCCTGCTCGAGATCCTGAACGTGCCGGCGGCATTGCCCGTCTTCAGCAGGTACTTCTGGATGGCCTGCTGCAGCGGCGTGCGCCACTCGGGCCGCGACGCGCAGTGCGTGCCGTCCGCGACGTCGGACCAGTACGTGATGTTGTCTCCCGCACCGAGCGCCTTGTATACCTCGGCTCCGGCCAGTGCCCCCACGCTTCCGGACCTAGCGCCCAGCCAGTCGATGTGCGGGTTCTCCATGACGAACAGGCCCCGCGGCGCGATCATGGCCACCGTTTGGTGGGTGTCCACCGGCAGCGCGGCCGGGTTGCCCGTGAAGGAGCCAAACGCGTCGCCCAGCCACGGCTGCTCACCGTAGGCACTGCTCAGCGGCTGGGAGCCCGACTCACCGGGAATGCCGCGGAAGATGGGAAGGCCGCCGCTGCCCGATTCGATCGGCATGGTCAGGGCGATGCGCTGATCGAACGCGCCGATCACGAACGTGCCCTTGCCATATCGCGAGCATCCCGTGACGCCCACTCCGTCGGCCCGCAGGACGTTGCCGCCCGACTGCTCGATGACGTCGATGATCCGGCTCACGCCCCAGGCCCAGGCGAGCAGGATGCCGGCGCTGTTGGTCGCGCCGTAGAGGGTGTAGAAAGCGCCCTGTTTGTTGTTGCGCGGCGTGCCTTCCCGTCCGACAGCGAGCGGGTCGTAGTTGATGACGGCGGCGCCGGAGGCTCGGATGGTGGCCGTGTCCGCGCCGAAGCCTCCCACGACAACGACGGCAGGGTAGGGCGCTGAACCGGTCGTGGGCAATTGGACGCTCGCGGAGAAGCTGGCACTCCTGCCCTGGTCCGACACGTTCACGGTGATGCTGCCGCTCGAGACCGTCCCCGTGACGGTCGCGGGCCTGGCGGGCTTCTGGCCGTAGACGGATCTCTCCGCCAGTTCCTTGATCTCCGCGCGGCGGCACCGCCACTCGGACTTGGCCGTGATGCGCGCGCCGTTGAGCTTCCTGAAGGGATCGGGAAGCCTGGAGCTGGACGGGATGCTGCCCGGCACAGAGAACTGGCAGTCGGCGCCGTCGTCTTCCACGGCCGCGATGACGACGTCTCCGGCCACGGCCGTTGTGGATCTCGCCAGTGCCGTTACCGCTCCAGTAACCGCGAGCGCCGCCACCGCCAGCACGATGACCGCCGAGCGGATCTCTGCGCGGCCCGGGCTGATGATCACTTGGGTCTCCTTCCAGGTAGGGACAAGGAAAGCGACGACCACGATCGAAGATCGCGGATGTCACGGTATGCCCCAGGGTTGAGCAAGACACCGGCACGCGTCAATTACTTCCGGAAACTTTCGGTACCCTCGCCGAAACGAACCGCAAGCGATCTCGGCAAATCGCTCGATACCGCGCGGGCGCCCCCGCGCCCGGTCCCGGAACTTCCGACAACCGGCCTCCGGATCATCCGTCAGATGATCATGCGTGCGACGGCAAGCCGGCTGTGAATTTCTTCCGAGCAATGGGTAACGTCAGTGGATGTCGCGTGATACATGGATCGTGCTGCTCCTGGTCGGCTTTGGACTGCTGGCCGTGGTGACCCTGGTGTTCGCGGTCAAACTCGGGCTCCGCCTGCTGGCCACGAAACGCATGCTCGGAGAGTTGGGCGCCGGCGGCAAGGTCGCGTTCTACGGCGCACTGATCTACACCTTCTTCCCGCTCGACCTGTTGCCCGACCCGATCTACCTCGATGACATCGGCGTGCTCGCCACGGCGCTGGGCCTGCTGACCAAGATGCTGCACGACCGCCGCAAACGCCGGCGCGAAACCGCCACCAACCCCGGCACGCTGACTCGGGCAAACTGACCTCACCACAAGCGCCGGTCGCGCCGCTATATTGTTGACCATGTCCGAGCGCATGCAGACCCGTGAATCCGATGTGGAGGAGCCGGCCGCGGATTCCGGGGCGCCCGCAGAGCCCGCGGAGCCGGCCGCCGCCACGCCCGTGGCGGCGCAGGCTCAGCGGGTCTGGCCTGCGTCGCTGCTGGCCGGATACTGGGTGTGGCTCACCGGGCTGGCGGCATATCTGCTCGTCACCGCCGTGGCCTGGCTGCCGTTTGAGGGTCTGGCGGACAAGGGCGGTCCCGCGCCCGCGACCCTGCACCAACTGATCATGTCGTGGCATCGCTGGGACACGGTCTGGTATGTGATCATCGCCGACTCCGGGTACGAGTACGACGCGCGCGCGACGGCGTTCTTCCCGCTCTATCCGATGGTCGTCCGCGTCCTCAACCCGGTGCTGCCGGGCGGCACGTTCGAGGCGGCGATGATCGTGTCCGTGCTGTCCTGCCTGGCGGCGCTGGTGCTCGTGCACCGCCTGACCACGGAGATGCTCGGTCCCTCGCACGCCCAGCGGGCCACCTACTATCTGCTCGCCTTCCCGACCGGGTTCTACCTCGTCGCCGCGTACAACGAATCGCTGTTCATCGCCCTGACCGTGGCGGCGCTGTACTGCATGCGCCGCGGGCACTGGTGGTATGCGGGGGCCTTCGCCGGGCTCGCGGGCGCCACCCGGATGGCCGGTGCGATGTTGGCTCTGGCTTTTGTCTATGAGTACCTGCGCCAGCGCGGCTGGCGCGGCATCAGGCTCAACGCGCTCGCCCTCGCGCTGGTGCCCGCCGGGTTGGGCGGGTTCATGTTCTACTGCTACCGGGTCTTCGGCGATCCGCTGCACTTCCTGGAGTCGCAGAAGGCTTGGTTCCGCTACGGGTTCACCGCGCCGTGGACGACGGTGGTCGACGTGGTGGAGCTCATCGGCCGCACCGAGCCGTTTTTCGGGCCCACCAACGTCCGCAACGTGATCAACCTGACGGTGGCCCTGTGCACCCTTTTGCTGCTCGTCGCGGCCCTGGTCGGCCCGTGGAAGCTCGGCAAGGATCACGCCTATCTCGTCATCTTCGCGGCCACGATCATCCTCATGCCACTGTCCAATCCCCTCCGGTCCGACTATCCGCTTAGCTCGATGTGGAGGTTCGCGCTGGAGTGCACGGTGGTGTTCATGGTGCTTGCTCGGATGGGGCGCGACCGCATCTTCGACCGCGCCTATTTCACGATCGGCGTCATGCTGCAGGGCGCGATGATCGTCACTTTCGTGCACGACCAGTTCGTTGCCTGACTCGCGCACGGGTGGTTGTCGGCCCTGGTCACCTCCCTCCTGTACGTCCTAATAGGACAGAGGGTGGTGACGCGGATGTGGGCCGGATCGCAGGGGCGAGGTCTTCCCTCCGGCGCCGGCACGTGTACATGATCACCGGTGGATACACCCCTACTCACCCTTCCGGGAGACCCAGATGGCACACAAAGCTGTGCCGCGACGGGCATTGCTCGCCGCCGGAGGTTTGATGGCCGGCGCCGCCGGACTCGCCGCCACCGCGACCCCAGCCTCCGCCTCCGGCGCCGTGGAGCCCGCTGCGACCACGCCGGAGGCCGCAATACGGCGGCTGCTCGCCGGCAATCACCGCTTCATCAGCGGGCACCCCCGCCACCCGCACCAGTCCATCGCCCGCCTTCACGAGCTGGCGTCGGGGCAGGACCCGTTCGTCATCACGCTCGGCTGCGCCGATTCGCGCGTGTCACCGGAGCTGCTCTTCGACCAGGGGCTCGGCGACATCTTCGACAACCGGGTGGCCGGAAACATCGTGGATGACGTCCTTTTGGGCAGCATCGAGTACGCGGCCGAGCACTTCGAGCCCCCGCTGCTGCTTGTGCTGGGCCACGAGCGGTGCGGCGCGGTCACGGCCACCATCGAGGCGATCGAGACCGGCGCGACCGCGCCGGGGCACATCGCGGCGATCGTCGAGGCGCTGCGCCCGATTATCACGCCGGTGCTCGGGCAGCCCGGCGACAAGGTGGACAATGCGGTGGTCGCCAACGTCAAAGCGCAGGCTCGGGCGCTCGTGGAGACGAGCGACATCGTGCGGGAGAAGGTCGAGGCGGGCAAGCTGGCCGTGGTCGGCGCCCGCTATGACCTGGACACCGGACGGGTCACGCTCGTCCATTAGCCAGAACCGATGCTGCTGCGGGGGGTTTGGCCCCCGCAGCAGCAGCAGTGCTAGCGCAGCCCCGGCCTCGTGACGTTCTTGACACTCCAGTTGTCGCGGATGGCGCCGATCCGCGTGTATCGGAACCGTTTGTAGCACACGGTTGTCGGGTGGCCTCCGCAACCGACCGGGTATCTGCTCCGGCCAGCAGCGATCATCCCGACCGCGACCACACGCGTGTCGCCGTCGGTGAGCGAGAAGACCGGTCCGCCGCTGTCGCCCGCGCCCATCGCCACCAAACCGTTGACCTGCTTGGCAGTGGCCGACTTGCGTACCGTGAAGCTGCCGTTCCAATACGAGACGTCGGGCTCGATCACCTTGATGTCGCAGTGTGCCCCGGTGAACGCGCCCGAGGTGCACAGCCATTGCCCGTCGAACGTGCCGTCCCAGTCCTCGATCTCCTTGGTGAACTCCGGATCGTCGTTGACCCCGATCGGAGCGACGACGTCGTGCACGCCGCCGTCCCACGTGCGCGGTGAGACCCGATCCGGGTTGGTGACCTCGACCAGAGCCGCGTCCAATGAGGTATCCCGCCCCCAGATACGGCCTATCACACGGGTGCCGGTGCCGACCGGTGTGCCGTATGCGGCCAGGGCACAGTGCGCCGCCACGAGGATGAACCGCGAGCCGCTGTCCTGGCCCAGGGGCCATCCGGTGGAGCAGAGCCGGCCGGCCGGCGCGGTGTGGTGCCTCGCCCCGGCGATCCACGGTGACCGGTCGTCCCAACGGCTGGCCACCGGCGACGGCGGTTCGGCCTCGACCACGACCGGTAGGCCCGCGCTCCGCCACAGCTGTTGGGCCTGTGCGGCGGCCAGTTCCGGGTCGGCCGGCGGCACGGGCGACAGCGGCCAGACGCTGACGTCCACGTGGGTCCCCTCCGGCCGGACGCTTACCGCCGTGACCCTCACGCCGGCTTGGCTCCCGCGGTACGGGTAGTCGATCAGCTCGGCGGCGACGGCGCTCAACTCCGCGTGCGTGAACCGGTCCTCGGTGTGCACGTCGACGCCCATCGTCTCGCGCAGCTCCTCGACCACTGCGGTTACGAGCGATGGGAGCGGCCCGTCCCAGTACACGTGAATCTTGCAGGCCTCGACCTCCAGCGTCACGCCGGCGAATCCCGCACGGCCCACAAGTGCCGCCGCGTCTTCGACTGCTTCGGCTCCCGCGACGAGCGGTCGCTGTGCCTCCATCACACCGTCCGGCAGGGCCTCCTCACACGGCTCGCCCACGGGCGGCCCGGTCCCGGTCGGTGAAGGCCCAGGCGAAGACGGCCCACTAGGCGAAGGCGGCCCGCTGGGAGACGGCGGATCGCTGGGGCCACCCGTCGGACCGTCGCTGGGGCTTGGGTTGCCGGTTGCCGAAGCCGAGGCCGAGGCCGACGGACACGGCCCCGCCGAAGCCGACACGGAAGCCGACGCCGAACTCGACGGGCCGGCCGAACTCGACGGGCCGGCCGAAGCCGACGGGCCGGCCGAAGCCGACGGGCCGGCCGAACTCGACGGGCCGGCTGACGGCGGCAACGTGCCAACGGGGGTACGGGTGATGACGCCGCCGAATTCGGGCTCGGCACCGATCGCCGTCGCCGACGGTGACGCACTGGCACTGGCATTGGGGCTGCCGCTGGCGCTCGGGCTGACGCAAACGTCGGCGTCGCCCACAGCACTCGACACCCGCGGGATGACCAGCGCCGAAGCGGCCATCGCCGCGGCAACCGCACTCGCGACGGCCAACCGCCGCCTTCGCTGCGCGCCGCGCCGTCTCAAGGGCTCGGGCGGCGGATCCGCGCCCTCCCAGCTCGCGTGCCTCATATGCTCTCCTTCCTTGTCGCACAAGCACTTTGGCCACAACGTAGGCCCGTGCGATCACCTGCCGATCACTCGCCGCTCACCTCGGGCCATCCGGCTGGCGGCCGAGCGGCGAATACTGTGATGCGGTATCGAATGCTTGGCCCACTGCGCATTTGGGACGGTGCGGCCTGGTCGCCGATCAAGGCAGCCCAGCAACGGCTGGTGCTGGCCGTGTTGCTGGCCGAGGCGGGCCGGATCGTGACCACCGAGCGCCTCGTGGACGAGATCTGGGGCGAGCGCCCGCCCAGGGCGGCCGTGAGCACCGTGCAAAACCATGTGCTGCGGCTGCGCCGGATCCTCGGCCGGGGCCCGCTGCTCACCCGGGGCCGCGGTTACGAGCTCGTGGTCGCGGATGGGGAGCTTGACGCCCAACTGTTCGAGGGGCTCGTGGCGCAGGGCCGGCGCATGCTGGCCGACGGGCAGCGGGATGGCGCGCTCACCCGCCTGACCGAAGGTCTGGCTCTGTGGCAAGGCCGGGCGCTGGCCGATGTGCCCAACAGCCCGACCGTCGAGGTGCACGCCGCACGGCTCGAGCAATCGCGGCTGACCGCCCTGGAGGAGCGCGTTGGCGCGGAGCTGGAGCTCGGCCGGCACGCCGAGGTCGTCGACGAACTGCGTGCCCTGGTCGCCGAGCACCCGCTGCGCGAACGGCTCTGGGCCCATCTGATGCTCGCCCTCTACCGATGTGACCGGCGCGCCGAAGCGCTGGAGGTCTACCGCTCGGCCCGCCACGGGCTGGTCGACGAGCTCGGCCTCGAGCCAGGCCCGCACTTGCGCGAACTGCACCACGCCGTCCTGTCCGACGATCCACGCTTGGCCAATCCCGCGCCGGCGGTCCGGGTCGCCCCGGCGCAGCTGCCGGCCGACGTCGCGGGGTTCGCCGGCCGCCGAGCACAGCTCGACGCGCTCGACAAGCACGAGGGCTCAAGGCTGATCTGCGTCACCGGCACAGCGGGCGTGGGCAAGACCGCCCTCGCCGTGCGCTGGGCCCACCGCGTGCGAGACCGGTTTCCCGACGGGCAGCTGTTTCTCAACCTTCGCGGCTACGCGCCGGGCCCGCCCCTGCAACCGAATGGCGCCCTGGCCCAGCTGCTTGCGGCGCTGGGCGTGCCGCAGGAGCAGATCCCGTCCGATGTGGAGCCCGCCGCCGCCCTGTATCGCAGCCTGCTCGCCGACAAGCGCATGCTGGTGCTGCTGGACAACGCCGCCCATCCCGGCCAGATCCGGCCCCTGCTGCCGGGCGGCGCGGGCTGCCTCGTCCTGGTCACCAGCCGCGATCAGCTGGCCGGGCTGGTGGCCCGCGACGGCGCGATCCGGATCGCGCTGGATGTCCTGTCCCCCGCCGAGGCGCGCTCGCTGGTAACCGGTCTCCTCGGAGCGGAAGAGACCGGTTACACCGAACTCGCCATCCTATGTGGGCACCTGCCGCTCGCGTTGCGGATCGCGGCGGCCCGGATCACC
>JBIOYB010000652.1:0-10452 GCA_044869915.1 Allorhizocola sp. | reverse complement strand
CCCCCGCGCCTGGGCCACGCTTACGCGGGCGACCTCCCCTGTGCACCTGCCTTGGAGCTGCCGGCCTTCACGCTCACCTTCGTCGGCGGTGCCTTCGTGATGGTCGCGACGAAGTGGGCCAGTTTCTCGTCGGACAGGTGCTGCGCGATGTCGGCCTCGCTGATCATGCCGACCAGCTTCCGGTCCTCCATCACCGGTACCCGCCTGACTTTGTTTTTCTCCATCAGTTTGAGCACCTCGTCCTCGCTGGCGTCGGACTCCACGTAGACGGGTGTGCCCTGGGCCAGCTCGCCGGCGGTGACCCTCGACGGGTCCTTGCCGGACGCGATGCACTTCACGACGATGTCTCGGTCGGTGATGATCCCCTTGAGCTTGTTGTCCGTTCCGCAGATGGGAAGCGAGCCCACCTGCTTGTCGCGCATCATCTGCGCCGCGCGGTCCAGCGTCTCCGACTCCGGCACGCACTCCGCGCCCGGATGCATGATTTCCCTGGCTGTGACCATGACAAGCTACCCTTTCTGATCAGGGACTACATGCTCATCATGGGGCTGTGTTGCGCCCGGCCGCATAGGTATCAGCATGCTTGAATTGGACCCATGGCAATCGTGATTGTCGGCGCGTCGCTCGCCGGTGCGAACGCGGCCGAGACGCTGCGCTCCGAAGGGTACCAAGAAGAAATCATCATGATCGGGGACGAGCCCGATCCGCCCTACGAGCGGCCGCCGCTGTCGAAGGGGTTTCTGCTCGGCAACCAGGAGCTCGACGAGGCGTTCGTGCACCCCCAGGACTGGTATCGAGAGCACACCATCGATCTGCGGCTGTCGACGGCGGTGACGGCGCTGGACGCGGGGGCCAAGAGCGTGCGGCTGTCCAGCGGTGAGCGGATCGCCTACGACAAGCTGCTGCTTGCGACCGGTGCGCGGCCGCGGCGCATCGACGTGGCGGGTGCGCGCTATCTGCGCGACATCCGCGACAGCAAGGCGCTCAAGTCGCTGCTGGCCGAGGGTGCGCAGGTGGCCGTGATCGGTGCGGGCTGGATCGGGCTGGAGGTCGCGGCGGCCGCGCGCACGCACGGCGCGGAGGTGTCCGTGATCGAGATGGACACGCTGCCGCTGCGGCGGGTGCTCGGCGACGAGCTGGCGGCGTTTTACCGCGACGTGCACACGGGCAAGGGCGTGACGTTCCACTTCGGACGCAAGGTGGCCGGGTCGGCGGGTGAGGCGCTGGAGCTCGACGACGGCACGTCGGTCCCCGCCGGTCACGTGGTCGCGGGCGTCGGTGTCGCGCCGTGCACCGGGCTGGCCGAGGAGGCGGGCCTGACCGTGGACAACGGGATCGTCGTGTCCGAGTCGCTGCAGACCTCCGACCCACACGTTTACGCGTGCGGCGACGTGGCCAACTGGTTCAACCCGCTGATCGGGTCGCGGATGCGTGTCGAGCACTGGGAAAACGCGCGGCAAAGCGGGATGGCGGCGGCCCGATCCATGCTGGGGCAACAGGTTTCCTATGACTGGATTCCCTACTTCTACTCCGACCAATACGACGTGGGCATGGAATACTCCGGCTGGGTCGGCCCCGGTGGCTACGACAGCCTGGTCATCCGCGGGTCGCTGGAGTCGCGCGAGTTCATCGCCTTCTGGGTCAAGGATTCCCGCGTGCTGGCCGGGATGAACGTCAACGTGTGGGATGTGCAGGACGACATCCGCGCGCTCATCAAGGCCGGCCACGCCGACGGCGCCACGGTCGATCCGGCCAAACTCGCCGATCCGCAGATCCCGCTCGGGGAGGCGCTCGCCTAGCGCGCCACGGGTTTTTGGCATTGTGCCATCCGGCCGCGATCCGGCATGCCAAGCTGAAGGCGTGCTTCGGACTTGGGATGGCGTGCTGTCGCGGTCGGACTGTCGCAAGGTTATCGAGGGGATGACCGCGACCGAGCCGGTGGCGGGCGCAGTGCTGCGCGCTGGACGCGAGGAGGTCGACGGGCGGCTGCGGGTGTGCGGTGAACACTGGCTGACGGCCGACCTGGAGGGCATGGTGGTCGACGCGATGCGGGCGGCCATCGGTCCGGAGCACCAGGGGCTGCTGTTCAACGGGCCGAGGTTCGTCAGTTATCGGCCGGGACACTACTTCCGGGCGCACCAGGATCGGTCGGAGGACGCGGCCGATCCGCCGGAGGTGCGCTTGCGGCGGCTGACGCTGGTGTGCCTGCTCAACGATGCGGATCCGGCCGACGGGCTGCCCACCTTTGACGGCGGGGCGCTCGTGGTCTACGGGCCGGGGCCGGTCAACGTCAAACCGTCCGCCGGGTCGGTGGTGGCGTTTGACTCCGATCTGCTGCACGAGGTGCGGCCGGTCCGCAGTGGCCAACGGTTCTCATCAATCGCATGGCTTTTGGCGAAGGAGACAGCATGATCGGGCTGCACGACGAGGTCAACGAGCGCGTCGAGGCGCAGGTGGTGACAGATCTCGTGGATGGTTACCGCCCCGAGCTGGCCGCTTTTCTCGGCGGCCTGGGGCTCGCACACCTGCTCGAAGAGGTGTTCGTGCCGCTGTGCAAGACGGCGCGGGTGAAGGCGGCAGTGTCCTATGAGGAGCGTCCGTGGCCGCCGACCGGGGTGGGGTCGAAGGCGTTGCGCGGCCTGGCGATCGCGGTGCTCAGCGACGACGGTGGGCGGGCCCTGCTGACGCCACCGCTGCTGGCGCCGCGCTATGCGACCAATATCGGGCTGGCCTCGGCGCTGACGAAGATCCTGCTGGAGGATCTGGCTTCCAGCGGTGTGGCGTCGGTCGCGATCTTCGTCAACGACCGGTCCAAGGTGGTCGCCGGTGAGCTGACCGATGTGGGATTCGTGCCGGGCCAGGCGCGCATGGTGACCGGGCACACGCATTTCACGGCCTACGAGGCGAGCCCGGTCGAGGTGCTGCAGCGGCTCGGGCTCGCCAAGATGCGGCTGGGCGATGTGCTGGCGTTCAAGGTCGATCGCTCCCACGGGTCCCGTCTGACGTCCTTTCACCTGTCGCTCGCGGCTGGGATCGCCAACCACTGGGCCGACCGCACGGAGTGGGCCGAAATGATACCGGGGCTGATCGAGGCGTTCCCGCTGCCGCCCGGTGGCATCGGCGGCACGAGCAAGGCCGCCCCGAAACGGACCGATCCCGCGGTCGCCATGAGCAAGTAGGGCGATGGATCTCGACCTGCTCATCCGGTCGTTCTACCGCGATCTGGGTTGGCTGCGGCTGTGTTTGAAATCCCTTTCCTTTCTTGCGGGGTACCGCCGGGCAGTCGTCGTGCTCCCGATGTCCACATTGGACCGGGTCGACGTGGCGGACCTGGCGTCGGCGCCGCGCGTGGTCATCCGCGCGTGCCGGGACTACCCGGACGGCGACTATCTCGGCCAGCAGATCACGAAGCTGCACGCCGACCGCCACACCGACGCGGACGTGATCGTGCACCTGGACTCCGACCAGCTGTTCGCCGAGCCGTGCGACCTGAGCACGGAGCTGTTTGACGAGGACGGGCGGCTGCGCCTGGGCATCGGGTCGGATCGCCCGCCCGGTGACGGGTGGGCGCGATGCCCGCGGGAATACTACGGCCGCCCGCTCGACTGGGATGTCCCGCCGCTCTCGCCGCTCGCGTTGCCACGGCACGTGTATGCGGGCCTGAGGGCCGACTGCGCGGCCCGGCACGGGATGTCCATTGTGGACTATGCCCGCCGCGCGACCGCCACTCGGTTCAGCGAGCACGCGCTGTTGCGTGCCCACGCCCTGGTGACCGAACCCGACCGGTATGGCTTGTTTGACGTGCGCGAGCGCGACCTGCTCCCGCAGTGCCGCACCTACTCCAGCCGCTTCGACAGCCGCGGGCAATCCCCGGCGGAGGTGGCATGAGCCGGGTCGCGCGAGTGTCCGTGGTCATTTCGTCCTATCAGGAGGGTGAGGCGCTCGCGCGCACGGTGGCGAGCGTGTCGGCCGCACGCCCGCGCCCGGCCGAGATCGTCATCGTGGACGATGGGAGCACCGACGGCAGCGCGGATCGCCCGTGGCCCGCGCACGTCGTGCTCATCCGCCTCCCGCACACCGGCATCGCGGCCGCGCGCAACGCCGGCGCGCACGCCGCCGGCCAACCCGCGCTGGTCTTCCTCGACGCGCACTGCACCGTGGACGCGGGCTGGCTGGACCCGCTGCTGCACACGCTGGCCCGCCACCCCACGGCCCTGCTCGGCGCGGCCGTGCGCGACGAGGCCGACCCGGACCGTACGGGCTGCGGCGCGCAGATCGTCGACGCCCTGTTCACCTACAGATGGCTGTGCCCGGACGGCGGGCGTGGCGAGGAGCCGATGGAGGTCGGGCTGGTGCCCGGCGGCTGTGTCGCCGCCGGCCGCGAGGAGTTCCTGCGGCTGGGCGGGTTCGCGGGCTTCACCGGCTTCGGGCTGGAGGACGTGGAGCTCAGCCTGCGCTGGTGGCGCGCCGGCCGGCCGATGCTGGGCGTGCCCGCTTCGCTTGTGGCGCATCAGTTCCGGGTCCATCCGCCGTACCGGCCCGAGCATCAGGCGTGGCTGCGCAACATCCTGCGCACGGGGCTTGCCCACCTGCCCGGCGAGCCGCTGCGCGCGTGCGTCCTGGCGTGCTCGCGGTTTGCCGGATTCGGGCCGGCCATCGCGTCGGTCCTGTCCGAGCCCCGCCCGCCGGCACCGGCCGAACGGCGCTCGCTGGACTCCTACCTGGGCCGTTGGGCTCCGAAGGCTTTTACCGCACCCGTTTAAGCATGGACAAGTGACGATCGTCCGTTTGGGTGGAAACTTTCTCGCGTCCGTGCCCTCATGTGGATCGGATTCGATGTACCGGTCAGCGATGAGCCAATCACGAAACGAAGTGTCGGAGGCAGAAGTGACGATCGTGGATGGGAGTGCGGGCACGGGCAGCGAGGAGGTCTTCTCCAGCCTGAGCACGGCCGCCGCACGCAATCTGACATCGACCACGAAGTCGGTGCCGCAGATGCAGGAAATCACCTCGCGCTGGCTGCTGCGGGTGCTTCCCTGGGTCCAGGTGACCGGCGGGACCTACCGGGTCAACCGGCGCCTGACATATGCGATCGGCGACGGGCGGGTGAGCTTCACCAATGTCGGCGCGCAGGTGCGGGTGGTGCCGCCCGAGCTGGGCGAGCTGCCGCAGTTGCGCGGGTTCGGCGACGCGGAGGCACTGGAGGACGTCGCGCAGCGGTTCACCCAGCAGGAGTACGCGGCCGGCGACGTGATCGTCGAGCGCGGTGGCGCGATCGATCGGTTGTATCTGTTGGCGCACGGCAAGGTGGATCGCGTGGGCGAGGGCGCCTACGGCGCGCCCGCTGTGCTGGAGGTGTTGGCCGACGGCCAGTTCTTCGGCGACCGGACGCTGATCGAGCCCGACCTGACGTGGGAGTTCAGCTATCGCGCGGCCACCGCGTGCACGATCCTGGTGCTCCCGCGCACTGAGTTCCAGGAGCTGCTCGAGCGGTCCGACGCGCTGCGGGCGCACATCGACGCGCTGCGCAACCGGCCGACGCGCGCGCAAAACAAGTACGGCGAAGCCGAGGTCGTGCTGGCGGCCGGGCATCACGGCGAGCCGGTGCTGCCGGGCACATTCGTGGACTACGAGCTCTCGCCCCGCGAATATGAGCTCAGTGTGGCGCAGACGGTGCTGCGCATCCACACCCGTGTCGCGGATCTCTACAACCATCCGATGAACCAGACGGAGCAACAGCTTCGCCTGACCGTCGAGGCGTTGCGGGAGCGCCAGGAGCACGAGATGGTGAACAACCGGGAGTTCGGCCTGCTGCACAACGCGGATCTCAAGCAGCGCATACACACCAGGACCGGCCCGCCGACGCCCGACGATCTGGACGAGCTGCTCAGCCGCAGGCGCAACACGCACGTCATCCTGGCCCATCCGCGGGCGATCGCCGCGTTCGGCCGGGAGTGCACGCGCCGGGGCATCTATCCATCCAATGTGGACTACCTGGGGCATCACGCGCCGGCGTGGCGGGGCGTGCCGATCCTGCCGTGCAACAAGATCCCGGTCACGGACACCTTCACCACGTCGATCATCGCGATGCGCCTGGGCGAGGACAACCAGGGCGTGGTCGGCCTCCATCAGACCGGCATCCCCGACGAGTTCCAGCCCAGCCTGTCGGTGCGGTTCATGGGGGTCAACGAGCAGGGCATCATCGGATACCTGGTCAGCGCCTACTATTCGGCGGCCGTGCTCGTGCCGGACGCGCTGGGCGTGCTCGAAAACGTCGAGATCGGACACTTCCATGATTGAAGCGCCGCCCGAATGCGGCGGTCTGACCGACGAGGGCGCGGCCGCGCGGGCACTACAGGTGTTGAAACGCGGCCGCGCGCTCGTGGATCCGGCCCTGCGCGAAGCCGTGGGCAACCTACCCGGCTCGCTGCGGCGCGTCGCCGGGTACCACTTCGGCTGGTGGGACGCGCAGGGCCTACCCGAAAACGCGCGGGCGTCGGCCGGTGGCAAGGCACTGCGCCCGGCGCTGGCCCTGCTCGCGGCGGAGGCGGTGGGCGGGACGGTCGCCGACGGGCTGCCCGCCGCGGCAGCGGTCGAGCTGGTACACAACTTCTCGCTGCTGCACGACGACGTAATGGACGGTGACACGATGCGGCGGCACCGGCCGACGGCCTGGAGCGTGTTTGGGGTCGGGTCGGCGATCCTCTGCGGGGACGCGTTGCTGGCGCTGGCGTTCGACGTGCTGGCCGCGAGCGGCCGTCCACAGACGACGGAGGCGACCCGGATGCTGCACACCGCGGTCTCGGATCTGCTCGAGGGGCAGGGCGAGGATCTGGCGTTCGAGCTGCGCGACGACGTGGAACTGAGCGAGTGTCTCGGCATGGCGCGCAAGAAGACCGCGGCGCTGCTGGAGGTGAGCCTGGGACTGGGTGCGCTCTATGGCAACGGCTCGCCCGGCGGCATCGACCGGCTGCGGGCGTTCGGTGCCGACCTGGGCCTGGCCTTCCAGCTGTCCGACGATCTGATCGGGATCTGGGGCGATCCGTCGGTCACGGGCAAGCCCGTGTATTCGGATCTGCGCCGGCGCAAGAAGTCCCTGCCGGTCGTGGCGGCGCTCGGCGCGGGTTCGGCCGACGCGGCCCGGTTGGCGGAGGCATACCGGCACGGGCTCCCACTGTCCGAAGAGGACCTGGCCGAGCTGGCGCGGGCGGTCGAGTTGGCGGGCGGGCGGTCCTTCTGTATTCAGCTGGCGGGCGAGTTGCTCGGGCGGGCGATGCAGAGCCTGGAGGCGGCCGGCCCGCTGGCGTGCACCGCCGAGCTGGCCGCGCTGGCACGGCTGAGCGCCGACCGCGATTGCTGAGGGGCTCGCCGTGTCCGCGCTGGCAGGCGTGCTCGTGCTCATGCTCGCGGTGCCCACCGGCCCGGCGACCGCTGCCGCGGGCGAGCCCGGTTCGTTGTGCCGCAACGGCTTCTACGTGATCGATGATCACAGTCTGCGGAAGTTCGACGAGTTCGGTGAGGTGTCGGAGGCAGTGACACAACTGTCGTCGACGGTGAACGCCGTGGGCTACGTGGCGGGGGAGGAAGTCCTGATCGGACTGGCCGGAAGTCGGGTCGTGACCATCGATCGGCAGGGCACGATCAGGGAGCGGGGCGCCGCGCCCAAGGGGCTCAGCGGCGCGCGTGCCGGCACGGTCAGCGGGCGCAGGTGGCTGGTGCGCGCAGGTGGCGAGCTGGTCGCGGTCGACACGTCAAGCCTCGCCGTCGTCAGCCGCGTGCCGCTGTCGGCATACGTCGACGTCGACGACTGGGATGTGAACCCGGATGACGGCAAGCTTTACGGGCTCGCGACCGGGTTGCTGCAAACCAGCCTGGTCCGGATCGACCCGGGGACGGGGGAGGTGACGCGGGTGTACTCCTTCGGCCTGCTCCCGCTGCTGGACAGCTACGGCGCGGTGGCCATCGACATGCGCGGCACGATGCACGCGCTGCACAGCGGCTCCGGCCGGATGTATCACATGCCACTGAACAATCCCGGCCGGTTCACCACGACAAACCCGGGCCTGCACAGTGGCACGTCCGACGCGGCCGGGTGCCCGGTCGAGTGGGACTACAGCACGGCTCCGGAAGGCTACGGCAACGCGCGCCACACCACCACCAACGTCGGCACGCTGACGCTTGGCACGGCCGAAATAAGCCTATCGGGTGCGCTCGATGTCAACGTCGCGGTCGTCAACACGACCGGCCGGCCCGCGCTGCTGGCGGCATGGTATGACCAGGACGCGGACGGCCGGTTCGGCGCCGCGGAGCTTGTCACCGCGACCGTGAGCGCGACCTCGACCGTCCCGCTGCGTTGGCCGGCGGCGGCGGGTGAGAGCAGCTGGTTGCGGCTGCGGTTGTATGGCCGCCGCGCAGGGTCGGTGAGCCCCATCGGTCCGGCCAACAGCGGCGGCGTCGAGGACTATCCGATCCGGATAGTGCGCGCGCAGCCGGTCCGCCCGCCCCAGTCCCAGCCGCCACCCACATCGTCGTCGCCGGGCACCGGGGCAGGCCAACCCACACCGGCGCCGTCGCCCTCAGCGAGCGTGTCGCAGGAGCCAAAGAAAGTGCCTGGAGCCGTTGGCGTGCGGCCGAAACCATCGCCACGCCTGCCGGTGACGCTGTTCCTGTTCACCGGGATGCTCATTCCCGCGATAATCGTCGCCGCGCGCGCCGCGGGCAGGAAAAGGAGGGCACACCCGTGAATGCCGTGGTAGTAGGGACTTTGGTGGTGGCGGGCGCGGCGGCGCTGTCGGTCATCGGGTTCATCCTGGTGTCCAAGAAGGTGCCCAAGCGATGGCTGGTGGCCGACGGCGACGCGGCCAGCGCGCTCTACGCCACGATCGGGATGGTGTATGCGATCCTCATCGCCATCGCGGCCATCGCCGTGTGGGAGCCGCGCACCGACGCGGGCCAGAGCGCCGACCGCGAGGCCGACAGCCTGATCGAGGCGTCCTGGACCGCCGAGGGGCTCGCGCCGGCCGATCGAGCCGAAATCCGTTCGCTCATCTCCACCTATCTGCGCGACGTGGTCGACCGCGAATGGTCGAGCCTGCGCGAGCTGCAGGCCGCAGCGCCGGAGACCGAGGCCGTGTTCACCAGGCTGCGCGACCGTGTGGCGGCGGTCCAGCCCGTCACCGACGCGGAGATTGCCGCGCACCAACAGCTGAGCACACAGATCGCCGACGCGGCGGGCGCCCGGCGGGCGCGCATCTCCGCCGCGTCCGAGGGCATCCCCGGCCCGCTGTGGCCGATTCTCCTCGTCGGCGGGCTGATCAGTGTCGTGTTCTTCTACCTGTTCGGGCTCGACCGCACGTTCCCCAACGGGCTGATGATGGCCGTGGTCGGCGGGATGATCGCGCTCCTGCTGTTCGTGCTGTACCAACTGGAATACCCGTTCAGCCGCAGCCTCGCCGTGGGGCCGGACAGCTTCCAGAGCGCCATAACCCAACTGAAGACGGGACAGTGACACCGATGGCACAGACGGCGCCCTTTCGCCTGCCGAGCTTCTACCTGCCGTATCCGGCCCGGCTCAACCCGCACCTGGAGGGTGCGCGCGTGCACTCCAAGGCCTGGGCCCGCGATATGGGTCTGCTCGAAGGTTCCGGAGTGTGGGAGGCGGCCGACCTCGACGCACACGATTACGCCCTCCTGTGCTCCTACACCCATCCCGACTGTGACCCCGCCGAGCTGGATCTGGTGACCGACTGGTACGTGTGGGTGTTCTTCTTCGACGACAACTTCGTGCACGCCTACAAGCGCACGCTGGACGTAGCGGGCGCGCGGGACCACCTGGACCGGCTGCGCGCGTTCATGCCGGTCGACGGTGTGGTCACGGCCACGCCCGGCAACAACGTCGAGCGCGCGCTGGCCGACCTGTGGGAGCGCACGGTGCCGTCGATGTCGGTGGGATGGCGCGAGCGGTTCGTGGTCACGACGCGCAACCTGCTCGACGAGAGCATGTGGGAGCTGGTCAACATCACCGAGGGGCGGGTGGCCAACCCGATCGAATACGTCGAGATGCGGCGCAAGGTGGGCGGGGCACCGTGGTCGGCCAACATCGTGGAGCACGCGGCCGGGGCCGAGGTGCCCGCCGTCATCGCGGCGTCGCGGCCGATGCGGGTGCTGCGCGACGCCTTCGCCGACGCGGTGCACCTGCGCAACGACCTGTTCTCCTATCAGCGGGAGGTGCAGGAAGAGGGCGAGCTGAGCAACGGGGTGCTGGTGTTTGAGCGATTTTTGGGGTGTACGACGCAGCGGGCGGCCGAGGCGGTCAACGATCTGCTCACCTCGCGGATGCAGCAGTTCGAAAACACCGTCTTCACCGAGCTCGCCCCGCTGTTCGCGGAGCATTCACTCGGTACAGCAGAACAAATGGCAGTTTTGGCTTATATCAAGGGATTGCAGGACTGG
>JBIOYB010000651.1:0-6787 GCA_044869915.1 Allorhizocola sp. | reverse complement strand
CGCCGTGCCGGGGGAGCCGCCTCTCCCCCGGCACGCCCCCTTTTTTGAAAACCTTTAAAGAGCTTTATTTACCTCGGTCCGCGATACTCGGCCTCCAACGCTCCCGCGGAGGACCGGTCAGGCCGTTCCGGCCTTTCCTGGCTGGTCCGTGGGTGGCTGGCAAGGCCCACAACCGCAAACGCGCGTCACGTGCGCACGACTCCGATCGGAAGCCGCCTGCTCACCCGCGCGCGGCACCCACCGCACCTGCCCGTGCACCCGCGCCGCGCGGATCTTGTGCGTGCGGGTGGGTGCGGGCCGAGGATGACGCGGAGCGGCGCGGGGCAGGCCGGGCGAAAGCGGGCGCGCGGGTGGGGGATGGGGGATGGGGGCGAAACGGCGGGGGGCGTGCCTGGGAGTGGGATGTCGGCCAGAATGGGCCGGTGAGCTATCTCGTGGCCATCGACCAGGGGACCACGTCGTCCCGGTGTTTCGTGTTTGACGGGCAGGGCCGGATTGTCGCCCACGACCAGCGCGAGCACCGCCAGATTTTCCCGCGGCCGGGCTGGGTCGAGCATGATCCGGAGGAGATCTGGCGCAACGTGAAGTCTGTTGTGGACGGTGCGCTTGCCAAGGCGGGCAACCCCGAGGTGGCCGCGGTGGGCATCACCAACCAGCGCGAGACCACGATGATCTGGGACGCCGACACCGGGGCGCCGATCGGCAACGCCATAGTGTGGCAGGACACGCGGACCGCGCCCATGCTCGCCGATTTTGGTGGCATCGACACGTTCCGTGAGCTGACCGGGCTCCCTCTGGCCACCTACTTCTCCGCGCCCAAGCTGCGCTGGCTGCTCGACGAGCATAAGCCCAAGTCAAGGGTGCGCGCGGGCACCATGGACAGCTGGCTCATCCACAAGCTGACCGGCCGGCACGTCACGGACGTGACCAACGCCAGCCGCACCATGCTCATGAGTCTGTCCACTCTGGACTGGGATGATTCGCTATTGCGGGCCTTCGGGTTGGAGCGCGACGTCCTGCCCGGCATTGTCCCGTCCATCGGGCCCATCGCCGAGGTCACCGCGGACGGACCGCTGCGCGGCGTCCAGCTTGCCGGGGTGCTCGGCGACCAGCAGGCCGCGCTCGTGGGGCAGGCCTGTTTCGAGCCGGGCGAGGCCAAGTGCACCTATGGCACGGGAGCGTTTCTGCTGCTCAACACCGGGCGGCGCCCGATCGCGAGCCACCGGGGACTGGTCACGACCGTGGGATATCAGCGGGCGGGCGAGGCTGCGGTGTATGCGCTCGAGGGTTCGGTGGCGGTCGCGGGCGCGCTGGTCCAATGGTTGCGCGACAATCTTGGCATCATCCGCACCGCGCCGGAGGTCAACGAGCTGGCCGGCAGCGTGCCCGACAACGGCGGCTGCTACATCGTGCCCGCTTTTTCCGGCCTGTTCGCACCATACTGGCGGCCCGATGCCCGGGGTGTCGTGTGTGGACTGACCGGCTTTGTCACCAAGGCCCACCTGGCGCGCGCCGCGCTGGAGGCCACGGCTTGGCAGGTACACGATGTCATGGAGGCCATGGCCGAGGAGGCGGGCGCGAGCATCACGGCGCTCAACGTCGATGGCGGCATGACGGCCAGCGATCTGCTCCTGCAGATCCAGGCCGACCTGCTGGACGCGCCCGTCGTCCGCCCGACCATCACGGAGACCACGGTGCTCGGCGCCGCCTACGCGGCCGGGCTGGCGGTCGGCGTCTGGCCCGACCCGGCCGCGCTGCGCGAACATTGGCGGGCCGAGCGCACCTTCGAGCCGGCGATGTCCGGACTGGACCGTGCCCGCGAGCGCACCCGCTGGCGCGCGGCCCTGCAGCGCAGCCTGGACTGGGACGCATAGACAGAGCGTAAAAATGGAGCGACAGGTGGTGATGGACCAACCCCCGGAGGCCACCACCACCTGCCGCTCCTATGGGGAGGAGGCACAGGTCGCATCTGCGCTACAGCTAAGACGCTTCGCCTAGCGTCACAGTTGCAGTCTGCTGGGAACCATTTCGCGAAAACTCAACTGTGACCTTTTGGCCGACCGTCCCGGCCTGTACCGCCGACACGAGGTCGTCGGAATCGTTGACCACTCGGTCCCCGAACTTGGTGATGATGTCGCCCACCTGCAGGCCGGCCGCCTCGGCGGGGCTGCCCGCGGTGATCTGCGTGATCTTCGCGCCGCCCGAGTCGTCGGGGGTGACCTGCACGCCGAGGAAGGCGTGGCTCACCGACTTGCCCGCGATCAACTGCTCGGCCACCTGCTTGGCCTTGTTGCTCGGGATGGCGAACCCGACTCCGATGTTGCCCTCGCCGGAGCCGCTCGTGGCGATGGCCGTGTTGATGCCGACGACCTCACCCGCGGTGTTGACCAGCGCGCCGCCCGAGTTGCCCGGGTTGATTGGCGCGTCCGTCTGCAGCAGGCCGGACAGGGAGCTGGTGCTCGTCCCCGCGCGGATGGTCCGATCCTTGGCGCTGATGATGCCGCTGGTGACCGAGCCTTGCAGGCCGAGCGGGCTGCCGATGGCCAGCACGGTGTCGCCGACCGCGACCTGGTCGCTGTTGGCGAACGTCGCCTTCTGGAGCCCGGTCGCTTCCGCCTTGACGACGGCGAGGTCTGTCCGCGGGTCGGTGCCCTTGACCGTGCCGCGGACCTTCTTGCCGTCGGACAGCGTGATCGTCACCGCGCCGCCCCGGGCGCCTTCGACCACGTGGTTGTTGGTGAGGATGTAGCCGTCCTCGGACAGGATGACGCCGGATCCTTCGCCCGAGGCCGTGGCGACCGAGACGACGCTGAGCAAGGTCTTTGCAGCGACGCCCGAGAGCGTGGAACGGTCTACCACGGGTGCGGCGTTGGTCGACACCGGGATGGAGAAGTTGTCGTCGCCTATCGCGGTGGCGACGACGGCTCCGGTCACGCCGGAGCAGAGTGCGAGCGCCACCGCCGCGACGGCGCCCACGACCACCTTGACCGCCGTGGGCATCTTCTTGGGTGTCGCCGCCGGCGGCGTCCAAAGTGGATAGCCGCCGGGCTGGCCCGGCAGCCCGGTCATCGGCGCGGTCGGCTCGCCGGGCGCCTCGCCAGGCGTCGCGGGCGGCCCTGAGTGCATGGCACCGAACGGCGCCCCCGAAGCGGGCGCGCCAAAGGGCGAACCCGTAACCGGTGTCCCAGAGACCGGAGCACCATACGGCGTCCCGGAAGCCGGTGTCCCAGAGACCGGAGCGCCATATGGCGTCCCGGAAGCCGGTGTCCCGGAAACCGGAGCACCATACGGCGTCCCGGAAGCCGGCGCACCATATGATGGCCCAGAAGCCGTTGCGGCGTATGGCGATCCGGCGGGAGGCGCTGGCCGTGCGGGCTCACCGTAGGGCGAACCCGGTGGGGGCGGCGTCACCCCGTCCGGCGGCGGCGTTGAGGGGAACGCGGGGCGGTCAGGCGCCCCGGCCCCATCTCCCAGAGCCGACGGCTGCTGCCCCTGAGGAGGAGTGGGCTGCTGCGGCTGCTCTGGCTTGTCGTTCTCACTCATGGCTGTCAGTCTTCCCGCTAGTTCTTGTATCGGTCTGGGATCGGTCTGAAACTTTCCTGTGAGACCTATTCTCCGTCGATTTCGTCGTTGTCGATGTCCTGGATGAGGGGCAACCATACGCGGAATGTCGCGCCCTCGCCGGGTCTGCTCTCCACCTCCACCTTCCCGTCGTGCGCCGCGACCAGCGCGGCCACGATGGCAAGGCCGAGTCCCGTGCTCACGTGGCCGTCGGCCCGCCTGGTGCGCGCCGAATCGGCCCGATAGAACCGCTCGAAGACGCGGTTTTGCTGTTCGGCGTCGAGCCCGGGCCCGTGATCTACGACCTCCACCACGGCTTCGGATCCGGAGCTGGCAAGGCGGAGCTCCACGGGCGTGCCGGCCGGGGTGTGCGCCAGCGCGTTGCCCATCAGGTTGTTGATGATCTGCCGCAGGCGCTCGTCGTCGCCGCGCACGACGAGCTCGCCCGCGTTGGGCGCGACCACGAGCTCGATCCGGCGATCGGGCGCGACGACCCGGGCCGCCTGCACCGCGTCGACCGCCAGCACGCGCAGCTCGACCGGCGCCGGCCGCAGCGGCCGCTCCTGATCCATGCGCGCCAGCAGCAACAGGTCCTCCACCAGCAACCCCATGCGGCGCGCCTCGTCCTCGATCCGCTTGACCAATGCCGCCGTTTTTTCGGGGGTACCCACGGCGCCCTGCCGGTAAAGCTCGGCGAACCCACGGATTGTCGTCAATGGCGTGCGCAGCTCGTGCGAGGCGTCCGCGACGAACTGGCGCATCTTCTCCTCCGACCGTCGCGCGCGCGCCTCCGAGACCTGTGCCGCGACGGCGGCGTCGCGCGCCGCGACCTCGGAGGCCCGCGCGGCCGTCTCGGAGGCGGCCTGGGCGGTGAAGGCATGCTCGATCTGGGCGAGCATCGTGTTCAACGAGCGCGCGAGCGATCCGAATTCGGTCTTGGGCTCCGGCTCGCCCTCCTCGGGATCGGGCACCCGCTTGGTGAGGTCGCCTCCGGCGATCGCGCTGGCCGTCTTCTCGATTGTCCGGAGTGGACGCAGCGCCCGGCGCACCATCTCGGTGCCAAGCGACACGGCGAGGATGAGCACGGACGCGCCAATGTAGATCGTCGTCCAAAGAACGCGATTCTTCAGACCGTCCACATCGGACAGACTCTGTGCCACGAGATACTTTTGCTCGTCACCCAGCGCCGTCACGACCACCCGCCACCGGTGCTTGCCGTCCTTGCCTCGCACCGTCTTGTGCGTCCCCAATTCGTCGGTGATGGCGGCGGGAGTCTCGGGCAGCTCGCGCTCGTCGATCGTGCTCGGGTAGAAGGGGTCTATGCCCGGCACCATCACCACATAGGCGCTCGGCAGCACCTGCGGCGCGCGCCTGCTGGCGTCGATGATCAGCTGCGGCAGCGTGGATTTGAGCTGATGGGCCGCCAGATCGAGATCGTCGTCCACCTTGTCGGTCAGGTAGCGCCCGATGGCGATATTGCACGCGACCCCGATGAGCACGATGGCGAGCGTCAGGAGCAGCAGCACGAGCGCGACGAGCTTGACGCGCAAGGGTTGCCGCTGCACCGCATTCATCGGGACGCCTCCGCTGGCTCGCGCGAGGGCCCGGTCATGCCGGCTTGCGCAGGACGTATCCGACCCCGCGCAAGGTCTGGATCAGTCGCGGCTGGACGTTGTCGACCTTGCGCCGCAGGTATGAGATGTAAGACTCCACGATGTTGTCGTCGCCCCGGAAGTCGTAGTTCCAGACGTGGTCGAGGATCTGCGCCTTGGACAGCACTCGGTTGGGGTTGTGCATCAGGTAGCGCAGGAGCTTGAACTCGGTCGGCGACAGCTGCACGAGGTTGCCGCCCCGGTGCACCTCGTGGGTCTCCTCGTCGAGCTCGAGGTCGGCGAACGTGAGCTTGGGCATGGCCTGCTCGCCGGTCGTGCGGCGCAGCACGGCACGGATGCGCGCGGTCAGCTCCTCCAGCGAGAAGGGCTTGGTCACGTAGTCGTCGCCGCCCAGCGTCAGCCCGCGGATCTTGTCGTCGGTGGCGTCGCGCGCGGTCAGGAAGACCACCGGGACCCGATCGCCGTCGGCACGCAACCGCTTGATCACATCGAAGCCGTCGACGTCGGGCAGCATGACGTCGAGCACCACAAGATCGGGTCGCTGCTCGATCGCGGCGCTGAGCGCGTTGCTCCCGCTGGTCGCGGTGCGCACGTCGAACCCGGCGAAGCGCAGGCTCGCCGACAGCAGCTCCAGGATGTTTGGGTCGTCCTCGACCACCAGCAGACTTGCCTCGGGCATGCCATCCAGTTAACCCCGGCGACCTACTCGACCGCTGTGTCTTCCCTGAAAAGAGTCTGTGAGATGTTCCTCGCCAATCGCCCATTCGTGTCCAGGTCGGATCAGTGAGCTTGTCATCTATTGGCGGTGATTTGGCATCATCTTTCGAGTGATCAAGTGGTATTGCTCACTCTTTTAGGGTGGCGACCAGCACAAACGCCTTTTTAAAGTCGGCGGATGCCGCCCCCCGGAGCACATCGACGTGCACGACATCACATTGGCCGACACCGACTCCCGAGCCCCAAGGGGGCCGCTTTACCAGGGCTGTTGCTAGTGGGCTGCCTGGCCGCGAGCGCCGCGGTGTTCACCTCGAGCAGCCCCGCCGCACAGGGCCCGACCGACGCCGACCGCACCGCCGAGATCTCGGCCATGCTCAATGATCGCGCGCAGGTGGTCGACGAGAAGACCCTGACCCGTTCGCTGGAGCGCAGCCCCACCGCGGCCGCCCCCGCCACACCGGCGCCGGCGCCGGCCGCCAGTCCAAGCCCCACCCCCTCGCCCGCCAAGACCGTGAAGGGGCCCCCCGTCCCCGTCGCGAGTCTCGTGCAGGCCCAGATGAACAATGCCGCGACCATCGTGGAGGTCGGCCAGTTGCTCGGGCTGCCGCGCAAGGCGCTCATCATCGGGGTCGCCACCGCCATGCAGGAGAGCAATCTCTACAACCTCGCAAGCACCGCTCTGCCCGAGTCATACGACTACCCGCACGAGGGCGAGGGCTCAGACCATGACTCGGTCGGCATTTTCCAGCAGCGGCCGAGCGCGGGCTGGGGCACCGTCGCCGAATGCATGCGGCCGGCCTATGCGGCGCAAGCGTTCTTCGAGCGGCTCATGCAGCTTGACTGGCCCAACATGGCGCTGACCCAGGCCGCGCAGGCGGTGCAGGTTTCGGCCTTCC
>JBIOYB010000650.1:0-4314 GCA_044869915.1 Allorhizocola sp. | reverse complement strand
TGAAGCGACGGCCACCAGTCAATCGTGCACAAAGACGCCATAGTTAATCAATGCCCCGGATAGGTGAGACAACAGCCAGGATGCCTCAGATCAACGGGACTGCCCTGGAAACGATGGGACAGGACATTGCTACGCAACGGCGAGGCCGCTACTTGAGGAAGCGCTCGATCGCATCGACCGATTCCTGAGAAAGCTATAAACGTTCGCAAATGCGAGAAGGCATCAGCCTGAACGTGAGAAAGTTCTAAACAGTTGCCTTCACCTTCCAGTAGCGTCAGTGAAAGCCTGGTCGCGATGTCCCCACGCCTGGGGCCGGGCGTTGCGCTGCCTGCGATGAACGGTTCGAGGCCTGTTGGGTGTCCGCGATACGCAGTCGCAATTGGATGGTCGCCTACGATTGTCGGGTGCAGCCAAGATCTGTCGTCGAGCCCACTACGAGTCCATTCATGCGACTGCACTCGTCAGCGACGGCCGCAAACGACCTGCTCGATCGCCGAAACGACCCGGTCGGTCTCGGCTAACACCTGCGCGGTGGTGAATCGCATGACAGTTTGCCTGTCGAGTTGCAGCCGTAGGTCCCGTTGGCGGTCTGCCTTGTAGCGGGCCTCGCCACGATGTTCGGGGCCATCAATTTCGACAACGCACTGCTCGTCTCGCCACCAAAGATCTATCCGTAGAGGGCTGGCCAGCGGATCGGGCTGGTACGCCTGGTTCCATCGACGGCCGACGGCCCAAACGCGCCGGGACAGCGCCTGTTCCAGTACGCGTTCCGCCGCGCTTGCGGGACGAGGAGCGCCTGCCAAGGCCGCGGACAGGTTCATTGGTGGGCTTGAAATTGTCAGGTGATTCGCGGGAGCGCTGTCTCTGGCTGCGCCAATATCCTTGGCAATTCTTATTGCGGCCCAGAGAATCCCGCCCGCGTATCGCATGCCCAACCACAGTCGGCTAAGCGGACGCTCCGCATATTGATGGGTCGCCTCAAACAGCTCAGCGGCCCACTCGTCATACAGCTCATTACGCAGGCTACGCCGAACTCGCGCCCTGGCCAGCTTCAGAAGCAGCAGGGGCAACGCGCCGAGCCAGGTCTCCGCTTCTTTGGACAGCATATTCAGCAAGAGTCCGCCGACGGCCGTACCGACAAGCGTCAGGCACCCAAGCGCACTGATGGTCACGCGTGCCCCCAAGCAATGGCCGCCGAGATAGGCCGGGCCGGTCGCTTCATGCTGAGCTGGGTTTGGATCGTCTCCAGCTCACGGCTCGCTGCTGCGGCTCCGACGGCGGTGAGCCTGTAGTACCGCCGTGGTGGACGACCCTTGACCGTAGATTCTGGCTCCTCACGACCGGAGGTGAGCCAGCCGGCGCCCTCCAAGCGGGCAAGCACAGGGTAGAGGGTGCCAGAGGGAAGTCCGGTCACCTTCATAAGCTCTAGGCCGTATCTGTGCTTGTCAGGATCTTCAAGGAACTGACTCAGGACGGAAGCGACGATCAATGTGACCTTCACGTGAGAAACAATAGCAGAGAGCATACATAGGTTGCGTATCTACATAGGTATGGTCCCTACATACGGAGGCCAGCGTTTGTTGGCCCGGTCCGCTTTGGACTCCGGACGAAGGAAACGGTGAACAAACGCGTTCCGTGGCCGTCTGGTGCAGAGCGTGTTGCGGGACGCGGCTGGCCAGCGCCTCGCCGAGCATCTGCCAGGTTAGGCACGGCTGGCCCGGCATGCAGTCCCAGTTGATGACCTCCAGGACTCGTGCTATGTCATCGGCGTACAGCGGGCCGCCGGTGTTCGCTCGTGGCGTCTGTCATCGTCGCCTGCCTTGGGCGTTTTCGGGAACGGACTTCGGGCCACGCGAGCTTCGGGCGAGGCCCATAGTCGCAGCGCTGAGGGGCTTGGCCTGGGCGCACGAGAGGGTACCGTCGGCGGCGACCGCGCGTAGCTGGGCAAAGTGGAAGTTGTGCCAGGCTGCTGCCCGGTGTCGGTCAGGCACGCACGCCCGGCGCCGTTTCGGTGTTACGGGGCGGTAAGGGCAGCGCCTGCTAACCGCGCCCGGATGGACCGCCGGTACCCCTCCGGCATACTCCGCCGCCGCGGGGGTCGGCCGGCGAGGGACCTGCATAACCGGGTGGCTGGCTGGCAGCGCTTAAGGGGTGCGTTTGAGGTGCCCGCCACCCGGCATGTTCGAGTGTCAACAACGGTTGCGTCACCACGGCATCGGCCTACGGGCCGACGTCCCGGCCTCAGATCGATCGATAAGGTCGATTGCGTGCCCGGCTCTGCCGCGTTCTCCGCGCAGCGGGCCGAGCACAACCAGCAACCGACTGGGTATTTTCTGGGTGTCATAGTGGGCATTTTCTGGGTATCTCTGATGTACTGGATGTATGACCTCAGAAGCGAGCCTTACGGCGGAGGATCTTCGCTTGCTGCTCAAGCGGGGGCTCCCGGCTGCCGGGGAGGCGATCAGTGATCACCTGCTAGAGCTGCCGGGCGTTGTCGCACGGGCCAAAACGCAGGATCGCCCCAGCCGGGTTGAGTCGTTCAACGCGCTGCTGCGCCAGCTAATTCGGCGGATGGTCGACCCCGCCCAGGGCGTCGCGGCAGGCATGTTGTTCGGCGAGCGGGCCACCGCTGGTAACACCCTGACCGAACGCCGGGCCGCCGCTGCGCAGTCGCTGGGCCGCGATCCGGACCACTTCCGCAAGCACATCGAGCCACGCTTGCTGGCCGATCTCGCGGCGGCACTGGCGGCTGATAGTGACCGGATGACCGCTACCAGCGCGGTACCGCCGCGGCTGATCCCGGTGCTGCACCCGCAAACCGAACTGCCGCAAGACATGTGGGCATGGGAGGCCATCGAGCACGAGGAGCACCTCAGCCGCCTGTGGGCAGCGGTGTACGCGCTGCGCGCCGAATTGCTGGCATGCGAGCGCGCCGCAAGCTTCGACCCACTCGGCCAAGACATGGCCAACGCTGCCGATGCGGCGCTGTGGCGGTTCGGGCAACTGCATGTGGCGATCCGCGTATACCGCCGCGCCTATGGCAACCGGCTCCTGCACGGAGGCATCGATCCGGCAAGCCTGGTCGGCCTGGCTGGATGGACACCGACACTGGACGCGGCCGAACTCGATGTCGTCTGCCACCACGGTCCCGATGCCGAACCCTGCCGCGCATACCTGGCCGACCTCACCGCGACTCACCCAGGCGCCCAGATCGTCGGGCGCTGGAGACAGCACCTATCCGGTCACCGCACCACCAAAACCGAAGTCAACGGGAGCACTACCTCATGACTATCACCGACATCACCACCGGGCCGGCCCGCCGGTTCGTCATCACTGGCGGCCCCTCGGCAGGCAAGGAAGCCGTCATCGAAGCCATCATCAAATCCGGGCTGTCCTGCTCAGCTGAGGAAGCCGCCCGCGAGATCTACCGGGCGCACCGGGCCAGGCTGGGCCGGCACCTTCAGCGTGAAGACCGCCGCGCTTACTCCCGCGAAGTCCTGGAAGCGTTCGTCGCCGAGTATCAGGCCCACACCCAGGGTGTTCGGTTCTACAACCGGGGCATACCGGACGGCTACGGCTGGGACCGGTTCTTCGGTCTGGAACCGTACGCCGAGCTGGAGGACGCCAACCAGCGCTACCGCTACGACGCGGTGCTAGTGCTCGATCCGCTCGACACGTTCGAAGACGAGAACGACGTCGTCTGGGCGCAGGACCGCGAAATCCGGCGGGTGCACGAGCTGATCGTGCAGGGCTACTACGACGCCGGCTACAGCCCGATCTTCGTCCCGGCCGACGCCGCGACCGAACGCCTCGACTTCATCTGCGCCAACCTGCGCCTGCCACGCCCGAGCCGGGAGGAATAGCCGATGGCCACCCCCGATGCTCCGCCGCAGGTGCTCTCACCCAACAGTGTCCTGGCCAACGCGCTGCTGCGCTCCATCGACATGATCCGGCCCAAGGTCGTCGCCAACCGCCCTAAGCGGATCGTGTTCGTCGTCGGCACCCAGATCAACGGGGCACCGCATCTCGGCACCAACATCGTGCAAACCTCGGCGTTCCTGCTCGCCAAGCTCGCCCGGCGGGCGTTCTCGGTCGAGACGACGGTGCGGTTCTCCGCCTTGGACAACGCCCCCTACGAGGTGATCCTCGACCCGGAAACCCACCGGGCGTACCAGATCACCTACTTCCACGCCCTGGGCAAGGACGGCATCACCGGCCTGATCGACCGCTACTACCGGGCGTTCTTCGATTCCCTGTCCGACGCCACCGATACCGAATATGAGCTGGACACCTACACCGAGCAGCAGGAAACCC
>JBIOYB010000649.1:0-56437 GCA_044869915.1 Allorhizocola sp. | reverse complement strand
GCATACACGTTGGCCACGTAATCCAGCTCCTGGACCGCCCGCATCACCCGGTCGCGGGTGGCGGGCGCGTCCGGGTAGCTACCGCCCAGGATCCGGGAGACCGTGGCGGTCGAAACGCCCGCCCGCTGAGCGACCTCCCGGATCGTGGGTTTGCTTGATTTGCGCGCCAACCCTCACCTCTCCGGGTAGGTGATGTTGGGCCTGGGCGGCGGGGTCATGCCCGCGCCCAGGAAGTAGTCGACATGGTGGGACTGCATGTATCCCTTGAGCGTCATGGCATTGCGATAGGCCGGGTTGTGCGCCAGCGTGTAGAGCCTGGTGCTCGACGGCTGGTTGGTGGTGAAGACGATGAGCTCGTTGAAGCTCGCATTTGTATACACGGCCTCCTCCCGCCAGTCGCCCATGATGTCTGCGACAAGCGTGGGCTGGACTCCCTGGCTCGCGTCGACCGCGCCGTAGTTGGCGGTGGTGAGCAGCCGTGGCGCGCTGTTGGTCGGGGTCGGGTTGTTAGGGTCCCACTTCTCGAACTTGCCGTCGTTGAGCAGTTCCATGGTGAGGTCGCCGTCCCACCACAGCCCCAGCTGTGGCCACGGCCGCAGCGACGTGTCGGGCTCGGTGAGCTGGTTGGTGCGCGCGTTGTAGAGCCCGGAGAACGCCCAGACCTCCATGCCCGGATGGCGCGGGTCGATGTCGCCGGCCATGCCGCGCCCGACGTCGGCCGTGCCGGACTCGACGTGCCGCCAGATGATCGAGCCGGTGGCGGCGTCGTAATAGTAATCGCGCAACCCGCTGGGGTTGACCTGCTGCACGCCATAGCCTTGCAGGCCCGGCCGGCTGGGGTCAATCTTCGCGATGTGGAAGCGGTCTCCATGGATGATGCCCTGTGGCGCCATCGAGTACCGCAGAGTGCCGTTGCTGTTGAGCACGAAACCGATTTCGGCGACCTCGTCCCTGCCGTCGCCGTTGACGTCGATGACGCGGGTGTTGTGCCCATCCGGCAGATCCTGGTTGCCGCGCAAGAACTTCCACTGCTGCGTCAGCGCCTGCCCGGTGAAGCTCCAGGCGCACATCATGAGGTTGAAGTCGCCGCTGCCGATCCGGTTCTTCATGAACGCGACGAGGCTCGGCGTCGACCCGTCCAAATATCCGACACCAAACCGGGCATACATCGGGCCGTCGGCCAGATAGTCGGTGGGCACAGGCGCGGTGGCGCGGGGGGCGCCGGTCAGACCGTTGAGGATCGCGATGAACTGCAGGTTGTTGTTAGCGTTGGTAAACGTGGTCCCGTTGCCGAAGACGACACCGTTGGCGATGCGCACGGCGACCTCGGCCCGCCCGTCGCTGTCGAAGTCAAAGACGGTGACGCCGTCGTTGTGTCCTACGTCTATTGTGGACGATCCACCCTCGATGTTGTCCTGGTTGGCGCTGTTGGGGCCCATGTTGACCTGCCAGAGAAACTGCCCGTTGCTCCGGTAGGCCTCGATCGTCTGCGGTGACGTCTGCCGGTCCAGCACATAGTCGTATTCGCCGTCGCCGTCCAGGTCACCGACCCACACGAATTTGACCGCGCCGCCGGCCCGCAGCGGGACTCGCACCACCGGTTCGACGGCGTGGTTGGCGGTCAGCGTGAAGGAGCCGCTCGGCGCCTGCTCCACGCCGCCGATCACCGCTCGCACGTGGTAGGCGTTGGACTGAGCCAGGTTGGCGGTCGAGTCCACGAGGTTGGTGCCGCCCGTCAGCACCGACGGGTTGAGCCTGACGGCCGCGCCGCCGCCCGCGGATCGGTAGACGTGGAAACCGATCCCAGCCGGGTCGAGGCCGAGCAGCCGCCAGGAGACAAGCACACTGTTGCTGCTCGAGCGCACGGCAACGACACCGCGGCCCAGGCTTTCCATCCGCCTGCCACCCGGCGGCTGCGTGCCGCCGCCCACCTCGAAGTCGAGGAAGTCGATGTTCACCAGTCCGGCCGCGGTGGTCGCCGCGACGCGGATCGTGTTGGTGCCGGCGTTCACCTGCATGGTGAGGGTGCTTGTGGCCCAGGTGTTCCAGGCACCGGTGCCGGGGAAACCGACCGCGACACCGTTTACCGTCGCGGGCCGGTCGACCGTCGTCCCGTTGGCATAGCGGATGCCAAGCGTCGCGGTGCCCGCGCTCGACGCGTTCACCGTGAACTGCACGGCGGCCCCGACGGCGTTGGCGCTGTTGCAGAAGCCGGATCCGGAAAAGCCGGCGTGGTTGGAGTCGATCGTCCCCTCGCATATGGCGTTCTCCGCCTCGTATCTGGTGGGCGCGGCGTACACGGCCGATGCGCTCGACAACACCAGCACCAGCACCACGGCTATCGCGAGTGCTTTCATGGCTGTTCCTAACTCGGGATGTGGTCGCCGACGAGGGCCAGGCACTGGATCGCGGCGAGGCCATACTGCGCGGACGCGTTGGTCGACACGAAATCGGTCTCATCGATCGGCTCGAGCACCAGCGGCGGTTGGACCCGGGTGGTCTGCCAGACGATGCCCGGCCCATAGCCCGCGTGCCCGGCGTAGAACTCCCGCCACGCCCGCGCGGCCAGGGCCGCGTCGCCCGTCTTGGCCGCGGCATAGGCGGTCAGCCGCGAGTGGGCCTGGCGCAGGTTGAGGTTGCCAAAGGAGCGGCCGAACTCGGCGGTCTGCTCGGCGGCCGTCCCGTTGTAGAACGTGCAGTAGCGCAACCACTCCCGCGTGAACTCGGGGATGTCCACCATCGCGATCAGTTCGCTGCACATCTCGACCAGCCCAAACACGGCCGACAGGTGCGAGACGCCGACCCCGGGCGGGTCGGCGATCGCGAACTCTCCCGTGTGCAGGTTGTAGAGCGCGCTGCCCTGGACGAACCCGTTGACCTGATCGCCGATCGTCCGCATCGTGCTCATCAGTCGTTGCCGGGCCACGGGATCCCCGCCGCGCTCCCACTCGGTCAGCCACGCCGCGGCCAGGCCGCCCCAGTCGGTACCAAATCCAATGCTCAAAGCAGTGGGATCGGGCGTGTAGGGTTCCGTGCGGATCTTCCGGATCGGATCGATGGCCAGGAACGTCTTGTCGGAGTCGACCAGATCGCGCATCAGGTCGCCGGTCCGCTCGTCGGCGGTCAGGAAGTAGTAGAACCGCCGGTTGGCCGCCGTGCTGATGCGCAGCTGCTTGGCGCTGTCGCCCCAGTGCTGCACGCCGTGCCGGGTGCCGAGATCGGCCCACTTGCCAATGTGATAGACATCGACCTCGCCGGTGTGGCGCGTCATCGCCTCGGCGAAGCGAAACACGTCGGCGCGGCCGCTGCGCAGATACTGATACCACAGCCAGATGTCGGGCGACAGCTCGGAGTTGGCCCACGCGTAGCCGCCGACATCATAGCGCCACATGTGGCGGTCGTTGTCGTAGGTGTGCATGATGTCGCCGTAGTCCCAGAAACCGTACCAGCCGTGCTGCTCGGTCTGTCCACTGTGGAACGCGAACAGGAAGTCCAGCCGGTCCTCGATCTGCGCCTTGGCCGGGCTGGACCGGTCCACCGGTGCCCAGTCGCCGAACACACCGGCCGCATGCAGGTGCGCGGGCGGCGCCACGAGCAGCGGCGGGTTGCGCACGGTCGCGGCGAGCTCGGCAAACCGTTGCACGGTCGGCGTTTCTGCCAGCGCCCAGAACATGAGCTCGCTAGTGCGCGCGATGCCATAGGGCGTGTCGAAACCGGGCTCGTAGTCCTCGTAGGTGATTTCCAGCGCGTCCAGTTGCTTGGTGTAGGTGTCCTGGCCCATCCCGTCGTGATAGAAACGCAAATCCATCGGTGTCGCGTCGGGCGCCCACAGCCACAGCGTCATCGTCGCCGTGTCTGTCCCGGCCCCGCGGATGTCGAGCTGTGTCGGGTGCAGCTGCCAGAAGTTGCGCATGCCGAGGGCGAAGCCGCCGCTGGGCCCGCCGACATAGCCTAGCCCGCCGGCCCGCCCACCCGAGCTGGCGTTGATCCAGCTGCGGCCGGCCTTGGTGCGCTTGCGGATCTGGAAGCTGTCGGCGGTCAGCTGCCGCAGCGTGTAGTCGCCCCACGGCGGGATCCACTGCAGGCGGTTGGAGACGCGGGTGTCCCATGTGGACACGGGCGGCGTGCGCTGCCCGGCCACCTGTGCCGTGCGCACGGCGGCGCCGGGGTCGCGGCGCATGCCCGTGATGCCCTGCACCGCCTCGGCGAAGACACCGTTTTCTGCTCCCGATAGCCGGACGTGCCGGTTGTAGAGCTCGTCGGCCAGCGCCACCTTGAAGCGGATGCCGAGCCCGGCGATGAAGTCCTCGTTGTGGTTGCCGTTCCACACAAACGTGTGCGTCATCCGCACCCCGTCAGCACCGGCGTAAAAATAGAACCGCACCGTGAACGGCAGCCACTCGCTACGGCCCTGCCGGTGCTTGCCCTCGATGCGCACCACCGTGCGCACGGGTCCCCACTGCTCCACCCGCGCCTCGCTGATGGAGCTGTAAAACGCCTCCTGCCGCACCGTCTGTGTGTCGCCGTCGTCGGCGTTGTTGCGCCGCAGGCACACCAGCTCGCCGTCGCGGGCGATCACCCGATCGCCGCGCGTCACCGAGTGCACCAGCGCGCGGCCGCGCCGGTTGAGCCGCACCCGGATCACGCCGGTGTCGACGTCGATGGTCTCGTGTCCGGTTTGGACCGCCATCGCCGCGGCGGGCGAGACCGGTTCCCCCGGCCCCACCCGGTATTGCTGCGCGGTGGTCGCCTGCGGGCCGAGGGCGTGGGCGGTCCACTTGACGGAGCCGTCGCCCCAGTAACCGGTCACCCATGTCTGCGCCGGCACGGCGGCACCGTCCGCAGTGGTCACCGCAAACGTCTGCTCGGCCGGGAAGCGCCCCTTGGCCCAGGGCATCCCCCAGGTCACGCCGAGCGTCTGCGGCGGCGCCTGACCGTCGAGCCAGCGCGCCTGGCCCACCTCACCCGGCCCGGGATTTTCCCAAGCCAGGGCCGGCGCGCCCGGAAGCGTGCTGGCCACGGCGAGCGCGGTGCCCTTCAACAGGCCCCGTCGGGTCACATTAGACATGTTGTCCTCCATGGATCAGTTATTCGGGCCGGGCGCACCCAGCAGGACGGTCCGCCGGGCGACGGAGGGATGGGTTCATGTGAACCTCCTGGTGGGGGCGGGAAAGCGCTTACCCGCAGGGAGCGCGAGATGTTAAAACGTTTTAATGGGGTTAGCCGGGAAGCATACAGAGACGCATTTGCCATCGTCAAGGTCTGCCGGCACGTCCACGCGGAAGGCATGCAGATCGCCGACCTCACCGCGGGCCACGACAAAGCCCGAGGTGAGGCCGGCATTGTCAGAGCCGGAGTGCGGAGCCCGTCAGATGGTGAACCCGCCGTCGACATTGATCGTCGCGCCGGTGATGTGTTTTGCGGCCGAGCCGGCGAGGAACGCCACCGCGGCGGCGACATCGGCCGGGCCGGCGAGGAACCCCACCGCGGCGGTGGGCCTAGGGCAGGCCCACCAATTCGATCCGGCCATCGGGCCAGCGCACCATGGCGCTGGCGTCGCCGGTCTTCACCCGCGGATACCCCTCGGGTAGCACGGCGCCGGTCAGGACGATCGCCGCCGCATACACCTCGCCCGCGACGACCGGGCCGTCACTGCTCACCACGGGCACGGCGCAGCGCTCGCCGAACGCGTCCTGACCGTCCGTGGTGAGCACCGCGGCCACGGTCAGCCCGCGCAGTCCAATCACGACAGAGGTCAGCCCGTCGTCGCGCCGGACGGTCGCCATCGGGCCGTCCACGCCGGCCTGCCCGGCGAGCTGATATCCGCCCATGCGCAGCACGCCTTCGCAGGCCTCGTGCACCCGCGCCAGCCGGACCTCCACCGCGCCGCGCAACACCGACGCCGTGGTCACCAGCGGGCCGGCCCGGAAAGCCGGTGCCGCCGGCGGCCACACGAACGCGTCCGGCATCGGCCCGTCGGGCCAGTGCGCGCGATGCCGCGACACGGCGACGCCGCGACGCGCAATCACCGGTGTCAGCGGCCGCCGGTGCGAGACCGCGCCCGTGCCGTCGACGAGCGCCACGTGATTGTCGACCGGTGTCTTCCCGTAACCGGGTCCGGTGTGGGTGGAGTAGGCGTGGCGCGAATAGTGGGGTTCGTCGAGGCCGAACGCGTCGTCGGGCTGCGCGTCGGTGCCGTGGTTGACGACCCGGATCACGCCGTCGGAACGGGTGCCCGACACGAGCCACCCGGGCGCGTGCAGCACCACGTTGACGTCAGCCTCCTCGACCGCCAGCGGCTCCTCGCGCCCCGTCCACACCGGATGGTCGGCGGGCAGCACGAGGCCCGCGAAACCCTTGCTGGACCAGTATGGCGAGGCCGGCCCGGTGTAGGCCTGCCGGATCGGCTCGAACGCGCGATGCCACCCGATGGGCTGCAGCCCACGCTCGTCCCAGGCGCCCGCCTCGGCGAAGTGGCGCAGGGTCGCGCTGGCGAGCCGGCGGGTGCGGCCGGGCGCCAGCGGTGTGGCGTCGAAGAGCGCACCGGCCCAGAAGGGCGCGAGGGTCGCGAAGCGATAGGTCAGTGAGCGTCCCTGAAGCAGCGGGGACCCGTTGGGCGCGAACAGGTGTTGCGCGCCGTCCAGGTAGGCGTGCAGCCGCTGCCGATATCGCTCCCGCAGCGTGGACGTGGCGTGCTCACCCGACATCCGGCAGTACCAAAGAGGATAGAAATTCATCGCCCAGCCCGCATACCAGTCGAACTTGCGCGGGGTGTTACCAGCCCCTACACCGTCTGTGTACCAACCGTCTCGCCGGGCCCAGGTCTCGCTCAGCTCGATGTTGCGCTCGATGTCGTCGCCGGACCACGGGCCGCCCACCGAGCGCAGGAACGCCTCGGTGATGTTCTGAAACCACACCCAGTTGGACGCCGGATATCGCAGCCCGATGGCCCGCGCCAGCCAGTCGACCACCCGCCCGCGCACGCGGTCGTCGAGCGAGTCCCAGATCAGGGCCCGGGTCTCATGCAGCGCCAGGGCGATGGAGGCCGCCTCGACCCGCGCCTGCGGCAGCTCGTCGAGGCCGGGCCAGCGCTCGGGCGACGCGGGATCCGTGCCGGCGGCCAGGCCCTCCGCATACCATTGAGCCAGCCCGCCATCGTCGTCGCCATGGGCCATCCGGAAGGCCGCGGCGAGAAACGTGCGCGCGAAACCCTCCAGACCGTCGCTGTGCCGCCCGGACGCGCTGACCGGGCCGGGCAGATCGATCAGGGCGTGCCGGGGTGAGGCGAACGGGCGCACGGCGGCAAGGGTTTGGTCCGCGACGGCCACCCAGTGCGCACGGGTCCATCCGGTGTGGGGCGATAACCGCCGATCCTCCTCGGGAAAGCGCATTCCGCCAGCATAGGCAGCAACCAGAGCGCGCGCTGTGCTGCCGGGTGTCCGTCCCGTCCGTCATTGAAGGGACGTGAACCCCGCGAAGCATCCGACCTCCGGCGTGACGTCCGCGCCGCTGGGGGACGCCGGCCATTGGCTGAGCGCTGGTCCCATTGCCACGTCTGGCTGGCGTCGCCGTTGGGCTCACCCTTGGCCGGCGCCGTTGGTGGAGGCGGCGCCGGCCCGAATGCGCCTTGCCGGTCCGCGACCCGATTCTGGAGGCCCGAGGATGGGCGGATCACCGAAGTACACCGCGGTCGGCTCCGGCGAGGAGCGTCTGCGGCAGGCCGCGGTCGAACGGGCCGCGCGCGAACGGCGCCGCCGGGAGCAGGAGCGGCGGGCCAGGGCGGCCGCCGTCGCCGGTGCTCAGCGGCGCGCGCGGGCCCGCGCCGACGAGGTGAACGAGCGCCTTGTCCGGCTGGCCGGGCTTCAGCGAGGGCCGGCCGACCCGAGCCTCCTGCCCACCATCGACCGGGTGCGGGTCGATCTGGCGGCGGCGGGCCGGGCCATCGAGCCGGCGCAGGACTTGCACGCGGTCAACGAGGCCGTCCGGGCCATCGAGGCGGCGGATCGCAGCCTCGTGGACCTACAGACCAGGATCCTTGCGGCGCAACAACGTGTCGATGCCCTGGCGGGCATGCTCGACGAGGTCGCGTTGCCGCTGCGGACCCGGCATGATCCGGCCGGGGCAAGCGAAGTGGATCGGCTGCTGGTTCAGGCTCGCGGGCACGTGACTTCCGGCTTGCTGGACACGCTGGCTGCCCGCGTCGGCCGGCATCTGGAGACCGTGCTGTGCCGCAGGGCCGAGCTCGACGAGCAGCGGGCCGACGCGATCGAGGCCGTGGCGCGGTTGCGGGAGCGGCTCGTCGTCCTCGGCGCCGATGCCGAAGCGGTCGGTGTGGACTTGGCGGACGGCGACGGCGCGCGTGCCGGGGTGGACCATCTGGCGGCGCTGCTCGAGTCGGCGGAGTTCGCGCAGGTGCTCCGGGCCGCGCCGGGCGTGGCGGACCGGATCGTGGCACTGGAGTCCACATTGGACCTGAGCATCCGGTGCCTGATCGAGCGGCGGGCCCTGCTGACCTCCATCGTTTCGGCGCTGCCCGGCCTCGGGTTCGAAGTCGACGAGGCGACCCTGCAGGAGTCGGGCGAGGGGACAGTCGTGCTGCGCGCCCACCGCCGCGATGAGGGCCTCACCGTCCTCGTCCGGGGCGGCGGGCCGGGGCGGGCCGAGGTGCTTTACGCGATGGATGGGGACAGTGGAGCGCTCGGCGACGTCATCGAGGCGTTGCGCGAGCAGGCCACCAGGGACGGGTTCGAGGTCGGGGCCGTCCAGGACGATCCCGGACCGCCGGACGGGCACCGCTGAACAGCCAACCGCAAGAAGGGTCAGATCCCATGCCGAGCACGCCAGCCGGACCAGCGCGCGACGTTCCCGTCCTCTACCCCGCATACTTCTCCCAGCTGCTGGCGGCCAGCGGCACGCCCGTCACGCCGGCCAACATGGCCCGCCTGGTGGAGCGCACGGCCGTGATGATCGGCAGCCAGGGGGCGAAATACCTTGCGCGGCAACGAGACGCGGCCGCGTTCGAGGCGTTCGTCCGGGCCTTCGCCCGCGGTGGGCGGCCCGAGCGGCGGCCGCATCTGGTCGACGACATCGTCGACTGGCTCTGGGCGTGGAGCCCGGCCTGCCATGACGACCTGCGCGCCCGGTTCACGATGTGGGGCAACGACCTTCGCCGGAGCGGCGGCCTCCTGTCCGGTGGCGGCGACCTCGACGCCTTCTTCGAGGACGAGGAGCACCCGGATTACGAGAGCATCTGGCGCACCATCTACACCGGTAACGTGCCCACGCCCAAACCCACGCCCAAACCCGCGCCCGCCGACGAGCCACCGCAGGTCGACATTGGACAGATCCTGGCCGATGGCATCGACTCCAAACAGCGGCTGCACCTGCTCAAGCGGATCGGCTCGAGCGTCTGGACCAGCGGGCGGGGACGTGACCTGGCGGGCCTCGCCGAGCGCGGCGCGCAGCTGCTCCACGGCTCCCTCGCCCGGCTACCGGTGCGCGACAAGGCCACGCTGCATCACGTATACGGCGCCGACGACGAGAGCGCAGCCGACCGGCTGATCGAGGCCGCCGCGGCACAGGCCGGGTGGCTTTGGGCGGGGGCGGCCGCGCTTCCCGTGCCGCCGCCCGCGGCGCACGCGCTCAAAGCCGTGCTGCATTCGCTGATAGAGCTAAGGCTGATCGCCGAGCTGTACAGCATCTACGGCCCGCAGCCGGCGGACGGGGTGCGCGACGCGGCCTGGCTCAACACGGTCGTGCACGCCTGGGCCGTCGGCCATCCGGTGGCGGCCGGCCCGACCCCGGTGCTGAGCGTGCGCGACCTCGCGGTGAAGCTGCGATCCGCCTTCGCGAGCCTGGACAGCGACGGCCGGCCGGCGCGGTTCGTGCATCGCGGGCGCGACGGGCGGGAGCTGATCCGCGGCCTCGGTTCGCGCTTGCGCCGGCGGATGCGCTATCACCCGGACACGTGGCCCCGGCTCGAAGGCATGTCCGCGGCGCGGGTCTTGACCGCCGTCGCGGCGGACACCGTGCGCGGCCGGATCGGTCTGAGGCAAGCGGACGAGGCGGAGGACGAGGGCGCGCCCGGAGAGCATTTCCACCAGGCGTGGGCCCATCACCTTAGCGCCCGCGCCACGATCCAGGCGGCCGGCGGCACGGGCCAACACCCGACCCTCGTGCGGCTCAATTCGGCGCTCGACGCGCAGCGGCAGCGGCTCGACTGGCTCGCCGGCCGGATGGGCGTCAAGCCGGTCTCCACACCGCCCAAAGACCTGACCGGTCAACACGATCCGGCGCGGGCGGCGCACTGCGCGGCCGAGCTGGCCGACCGGGCCATCGACCGCATCGAGGCCGCCGGCTCTCGCCCGCGCCGGTTGCCGGACTGGCCGCCGTTGGCGCGCAACGGTCTCGTCTACTTCGCCGTCTCCCTCGCCTTCGCGGTCATGGCGGGCTGGCTCGGCAACGCGCTGCTGGACGGCCAGAATCCCGGTCTGGGGACGGCGGCGCTGCTCATGCTGCCGCTGTGCGGGACCGGAACAATGGCCTACGGCATAGGGATCCTGGCGGTGGGGAGGCTCTTCCGGCCGTGGCTTGAGGGTCCGACGCCGCGCTCACCCATCGCCGGGCTCCTCATCACCTCAGCGATGCTCGTGCTGGTCCCCGCCGCGATGGCCTTTGCCCTGCCTTGAAGTCTCTAAGCACCTGCTCAGAAGTGCTGTCCGTAACTTCGGCGGCTGCCTCAGCACTGACCTGGCCTCGGTTGTCGATGTCACGGACAGGGCTTTTGGCAACCTGCTTAGCCACCGCCGACGCGGGAAAGCTTGTCGGGGTTGGTGACCGAATAGATCCGGCACACCAGGTTGTCGTCGGGTGTCAGGTCGACGACGAGCACGGCAAACGGCAGACCGCCATCCGAGACGATCGCGGCCGGATCACCGTTGACCCGCCGATAGTGGATGTCGGTCGTCGGCGGGACGCCGGCCGCCACCGCCACCAGCGTGCGGGCGACCCGCTCGCGGCCGTGGATGGGCTGCAGGCTGGCCGCCGGACCCTTGCCGCCGCCGTCTGTCCAAAGTGTCACGTCGGGCGCCAAAATCTCCAAGAGAGCCTTGAGGTCGCCGCCGATCGCCGCCGACAGGAACCTCTCGGTCACCTCCTGCCGCAGCTCCGCATCTATCTGGTACCGGGGGCGCCTCGCGTGGACATGCTCGCGTGCCCGGTGCGCCAGCTGCCGGATCGCCGCCGGGCTGCGGCCGAGGATCCCGGCGATCTCGTGATGGCCGTAGCCAAACACCTCGTGCAGCACGAAGACGGCTCGCTCGGCCGGGCTGAGCGTCTCGAGCACGACGAGCATCGCCATCGACGAAGACTCGGCGCGCAGCGTGACGTCGGCGCCGTCGACGGGGTCCACGGGATCGGCGACCGGCTCGGGCAACCATTGCCCGACATAGGTCTCCCGGCGGCGGTCGACCGTTGCCCGCTGCGCGAGGGCCTGGTTGACGGCGATGCGCACGAGATATCCGCGCGGGTTGTCGATGCGGCCGGCGCCGTCGGCGCGGCTGCGCGCGCGGCCCACGCCAGCCACGTCTCCTGCAGCACGTCCTCGGTGTCGGCCACCGTGCCGAGCATGTTGTAGACGATGGAGAACAGAAGCTCGCGATGGCGCAAAAACTGCTGTGTCGTATCCATGCCATCCACGAGGCTACAGCCGTCGCGAGTGTGACATCCGATGCCGCGGGGGTGACCTACGCCTCACGATGTCACACCCGCCCACGGGCCGGGCCTCTTGGGTGGCATGCGAACCCTGATACGAAACGCCCGCGTGTTCGACGGCGAGCGGACGCTGGACCGGGCCGATGTGCTGATCGTGGACGACCGGATCGCGCCGCCCGACGACCGTGATATTGACGTCGAGGTCGACGCGACGGGCAGGACACTGCTGCCGGGTCTGATCAATGCGCACACCCACACCTTTGACGGCAGCCTGGCCCAGGCGCTGGCCCACGGCGTGACCACCGAGCTGGACATGTTTTGCCTGCCGGGGAGCTGCACCGGGCGGGAGTGGCGTTGCTGGCCGGCACCGACGCCAACCCGTTCGCGCCGCAGCACGGCGCGGCCATGCACCGCGAGCTGGCCCTGCTGGTCGAGGCGGGCCTGACCAACGAGGGAGGCGCTCGCCGCGGCCACGAGCGGGCCGGCCCGCCACTTCGGGCTCACCGATCGCGGCCGGATCGCCCCCGGCCTGCGCGCGGATCTCCTGCTCGTGCGGGGCGATCCGACCCGCGAGATCGGCGCCACCGCCCGCATCGTCGATGTCTGGCGCCGCGGCGTCCGCCAAACCCGTTAGCGTGCATGGGGGTCAAGGGCCGCCTCGACCACGACCGCCTCAAACTCGTGTGTGAAGGCTTCCAGGTCGGCCGGCGCCAGATGTTGGGTGTCGGCCCAGGCCACGTAGGCGATCCCCGCCGGATCGTCGTCGATGTGCAGGAAGAATATCCCGTCGTACCAGTCGAATCGGCTGCCCCACCGGCGCTGCGTCAGCGGCAGGGCGTCGAGGATGGCCTGCCGCGACAGCGATTCCGGGGCGGGCGCATCGCGCGACTCGCCCCGGCGATCGTTGAAGTAGCACGCCGTGTCGACGCGGGCCCCTCGCTCCCGCCCGATCCGGTCGGCGAGTTCGTGATAGGCGACCGCGTCGTAATACGCATATTTGTTGGCCGCGATCGACGCACGCCACGCGCGGCCGACAACCTCGTCGAAGGTGGCGTCCCGCACGTCGATGACGGCCGGCGCATACTGGGCGAGGTGGCTGACCGACTCCCGGAAGCCAGGCCGGAAGCGGTTGTTTACCACGACGTGGGCCACGCTCGGGCTCATGCCGGTGACCCGCGCCATCGCCACCGCATATGCGGCAAGGAAAACCACGCTGCTGCCCCGGCCGGTCCTGCCGGAGACCACCTGCACGGCGGGCAGCAGCGCGCGGGAACGGCAGCACATCTCCCAAAATCGGGGCTCGCGCGCGTCGTGGCACGGGCCGAACCGGCGCGGCTCGACGGTGCGCAGCACGCCTTCCCAGTGGCGCAGCGCGGCCGCGCTCTGGCGTTGCGCCGTGGGCGTGCGCTGCTGCTGGGCCAGTGCCACGGGCTGGATCCCCTCCACCGGCGCGCTGAACGCACCTGACTGGTCGTCCATGTTGGACAGGTCCGTCACGAGGGCGCCGATCCCGCGGCCGTCGACCGCCAGATGGCTGTACATCGCCACCATGTGCGAGACCCCGCCCCGGTGCTGGATCACGGTCATCCACACCGGCCACTCGTTCACGTAATCGAACGTGGCCAGCTCCTGCCGGGCGCGGATCACCTCCGCCGCCTCGCCCGGGTCTTCCCCGTCGGGGACGTCCACCACGTACAGCGGCACCTCGCCGGAGGGCGAAACCACCTGCAGCGGCCGGCCGTCCTCGGCAAAGCGCAACCGCGTGCGCAGCGACTGATGCCGGCTCACCGCAAACCGGAGAATCCCCGCGATCTGCTCGACCGTCGTGCCCTGCGGCATCGCCATCGCCCCGCCGATGACAATCGACCGCCCGGCCGCCCGCATCGCCTCCCAGATCGACCGCTGCGCCCAGGTGAGCTCCTCCACCCCGGAGCCCTCGCCCTGGAACGGGATCATGATCTGCCCAGTCATGCCCCACTATCGCCAGCGGCCTCACGGGTGTCAATGCCCCACAGGGGTGCCTTGCCGCTGGTCCAACTTGACGTATCGCGCGAACAGCCTGGGGCCACTCGATCACAATGTCTTCAGCTAACCAGGTGTTTTGTGAGAGGCTGGCGCGCATGTCGCGACCGCTCCGCATCGCCATCGGTGGTATGCACATCGAGTCAAGCACGTTTTCTCCGCATCTGAGCACCGCCAACGACTTCGAGGTGACGCGCGGCGACCGGTTGCTGGCGCGCTATGACTGGCTGTCGCCCCCGCGGGATTGGGCCGCAGGGGTGGACTGGATCCCGCTCGTGCACGCCCGGGCGCTGCCGGGCGGCGCCGTCGACCCCGATGCCTATGCCGAGTGGTCGGCCGAGATCCTCGACGGGCTGGCCCGGGCCGGCGAAGTGGACGGCGTGCTGCTGGACATTCACGGCGCGATGAGTGTGGTCGGGCGCGACGATGCCGAGGGTGAACTGGTCACGGCGATCCGCGGCGCGGTCGGGCCGGGCCCGCTGCTGTCGGCCGCCATGGACTTGCACGGCAACGTCTCCCCCGCCCTGTTCGACGGCTGCGATCTGCTCACCTGCTATCGCACGGCGCCGCACATCGACGTGTGGGAGACACGGGAGCGGGCCGCGCGCAACCTGGTCGAGGCGGTGCGAAGTGGCCGGCGTCCACATAGGTCGGTCGTGTACGTGCCGATCCTGTTGCCGGGCGAGATGACCAGCACGCGCATCGAACCGGCCCGCGGCCTCTACGCCCGCATCCCCGAGATCGAGGCACGCGACGGCGTCATCGATGCCGCCATCTGGGTCGGCTATGCCTGGGCCGACCAGCCCCGTTGCCGTGCCGCCGTCGTGGTCACGGGCACCGACCCGGCGGTCGCGGCCGGCGCGGCGCGCGAGCTCGGCGAGCGGTTCTGGGCGGCACGCGACGAGTTCGCCTTCGTGGCGCCGACCGGTTCGATGGACGAATGTCTCGACGCCGCCCTGCGATCCTCGGCGAAACCGTTCTTCCTCAGCGACTCCGGCGACAACCCGGGCGCGGGCGGTGCGGGCGACGTCACCTACGCCCTCGCCCGGATGCTGGCCCGCCCGCAGATCAGCGACGGCGCCCGGCGAGCCGTGTTTGCGTCCATTGTGGATCCGCAAGCCGTCGCCGAAGTCGCGGGCCGGCCGCTGGGCTCGGCCGTCACGGTCCACGTCGGCGGCCGCATCGACACCCGCTCACCCGGCCCGCTCCCGCTCACCGGCGTCCTCGAAGCCGTGGCCGACGACCCGGCCGGCGGCTTGAGCGTGAGCATCCGTGCCGGCGGGCTCAGCGCCTTCGTCACCTCGCGCCGCCTGCAGTACCACCAGCTGTCCTCCTTCGAGCTGCTCGGCGTTGACGTGTCCGATGTGGACATCGTGACCGTGAAGATGGGATACCTGGAGCCTCAGCTGTTCGACGCCGCCGGCGGCTGGCTGCTCGCGCTGACCCCCGGCGGGGTCGATCAGCATCTCGAACGACTCGGCTACAAAAATCTCACCCGGCCGATGTTCCCGTTGGACCGCGACTTCGGCGCCGACCTGGCCGTAGTGAGCCGATAGTGAGTTCCCGCCGCCCCCAGTAGTCAACTCTGCCGATGCGCCCGGCCACCCCGGCTCTCTATGGTCGTGCGGTACCGGACTGCGTAGGGGGCGCGATGGATATCAGGGTGTTGGGTCCGGTCGAGGTGATCGGTAGGGCGGGATGGGTGGACGCCGGGCAACCACGGCAGCGCTGTGTGCTGGCGGCACTGGCGGTCGACGCTGGCCGGCCCGTGCCCGTGCACGTGCTGATCGACCGGGTCTGGGGTCAGCGGCCGCCGACCCGGGTCAGGCACGCGGTGCACGTCTACATCGCCAACCTGAGGAGGACCCTGCGCGAGGCCGACAGCGGCCTCGGCGAAGGCCCGGCGCTGTTACGCCGGCCCGGCGGCTACCTGCTCGACATCGACCCGAACGCGGTCGACCTGCACCGGTTCCGCTGCCTGGTCGAGCGGGGCGGCCAAGCCGGCCGGACCGACGGCGAGCGGGTGCGGCTGCTGCGGGAAGCGTTGCGCCTATGGCGCGGCGAGCCGCTGGCAGGGCTCGAGGGCGAGTGGGCCGAGCGGGCCCGCCACGCCTGGGGTCAACAGCGGCTGGACGCGGTGGCCATGTGGGCGCGGCTGGAACTGCGGATGGGCAACCATGCGGCGATCATCGGTACCGTCCAAGACCTCCTGTGTGACCACCCGCTGGTCGAGTCGCTCGCCGCCGTGCTGATGCTGGCGCTGCAGGCCGCCGGCCGGCCCGCCGACGCCCTGGGCTGCTACACGGCGCTCCGGCGGCGGCTGGTCGACGAGCTCGGCGCCGAGCCGGGCGCCGAGCTGCGCGCCGCGCAACTGGCCGTGCTGTCCGGATAAGGCCGGCCGGATGAACGAAAGCTGAGCAAGGGCCGCGCAACTGGCCGTGCTGTCCGGATAAAGGCCGGCCGGCACGAAAACAAGCTGAGCAAGGGCCGCGCAACTGGCCGTGCTGTCGGGGATGAGGGCGAGGGCCGGCTGCCGGGATGAAGGCGAGGGCCGCGGGGGTCACCGGCGCAGCGCGGCGGCCGGCTCGAGGCGGGCCGCGCGCAGGGCCGGATACAGCGCGGCGAGCAGGCCGGTGACCGCGCCCAGCACGGGTGCCGGCACGACCGCCCACGGTTCGAGGATGGGTGTCCAGTGTCGCAGGACGGCGAAGCCCACGACGGTGGCCACGCCCGCGCCGGTGCCGACCAGCCCGCCGATGGTGCCCAGCGCCGTGCCTTCGGCGAGGAACTGCGACGCGATGTGGCGCGGGCGGGCGCCGAACGCACGCCGCAGGCCTATCTCGGGCACGCGCTCCAGGACCGCCACGAGCGTGGTGTTGGCGATGCCCACGGCGCCGGCGGCAAGGCAGATCCCGGCGAGCGTCAGCAGCAGCGCGTTGATGTCGGTTTTCACGTTGTCGCGCAACGATCGCGGGTCGGGCGGCGCCACGGTCTTGAACAGCTCGGGTGCGTCGGGCCGCAGCGCCACCGCCGCTTGCTCGCCGACGACCTGGGCCGCGCCGAGCTCGGTGTCGATGAGCATGACGGGTTGCTGTGAGCTGTCGGGCATGCCCCACAGGTCTTGCGCCGTGCGCCGGGGCACCAGCACGGCGAAGAGCGCATCGGTCCGCCGCTGAGCGTCGTCGATGATACCGATTACCGTCAGCGGTATCCCATCCAGAAAAATGGCGGGCTGCGCGTCGAGCCGGCCGAGACCCAGCCGCTGGGCCACGGCGGCGCCGACCACGGCGACGTGTTCCGCTCGCGTCTCGTGAAAGTCGTTGTAGAGCAGGCCACTGGCGACACGCGGCCGGATGGCGCGCAGCGCGCCGGCGGAGGCGGCCAGCACCGGCGTGCGCTCACCGGTGTTAGCCGGGTTGCGCAGGCCGGTCGGCGGCACGGCCGACACCCCGCCCACGCCCGCCACCGTCCACAGCACGCCCGCGTCCCGCACGCCCCCGATCGCGCGCACCCGCGCGTCGGCGTCCTCGGGGAAGGCGAGATCGGTTACTACGGAGGCGCCGTCGGACGGGATCGGTTCCACCGTCACCTCGGTCGCGGCGAGCACCGTGAAGCGCTCGCTGATCTGCCCGGCGACCGTCGTGGTGAGACCGATCACCGCGACCAGCGCGCCCACGCCGAGCGCACTGCCCAGGACGGTGAGCGCGTATCGGCCGCGCCGCTGCACCGCACCGGCCACCGCCTCGTTGATCAGGTCGCGGGCGCGAAACCGCGATGGTTCAATAGCTTTCATCACTCAACCTCCAGGATCCCGTCGCGCATCACGGCCGTGCGCCAGCCGCGCTCGGCGACGCGCGGATCGTGGGTGATCACCACGACCGTGTGCCCGTCGGCGGCCAGCCCGTCGATGAGGTCCAGCACGGCATCCGCCGTGGCGGAGTCGAGGTTGCCGGTCGGCTCGTCGCACAGCACCAGGCTCGGCCGGTTGACCAGGGCGCGGGCGATGGCGACCCGTTGCTGCTCGCCGCCGGACAGCTGGGTCGGCAGGGCGTCCGCGCGGTCGCCCAGGCCGACCTTGGCCAGGATGGTGTGTGCCGCGGCCGCCCGGCCCGCCGCGCTTGTCTGTCCACAGTAGACGGAGGCAAGCGTGACGTTGTCCGCCGCGCTGCGGTACGGCAAAAGATGAAATGCTTGGAAGACAAAGCCGATCCGGCGCCCGCGCAGGGCCGCCCGGTCGCGCTCGGACAACGCCGACACATCGATCCCGTCGAGCTCGTAGCGTCCCGTGCTCGGCCGGTCGAGCAGGCCCAGCACATTGAGCAATGTGGACTTCCCCGAGCCGGACGCGCCCGTGATCGTCATGTACTCGCCGCGCTCGATGGTCAGGTCGACCAGCCGCAGCGCGTGCACCGGCGGCGCGCCCGGATAGCTGCGGCCCACACCCGACATGGCCACGACCTTTGTGGTCACCGTCCAATCACCACCCTGTCTCCGGCGGAGATGGCGCCCGCCGCGGGCCGTATCTCGACGTAGCCGTCGCCCGACACCCCGGGGACCACCTCTACGCGCTCTTCGCCGCCATCGGGCAGCACCCGGACGACCGAGGTGCGCCCGTCCGCGCCCGCCGAAATCGCGGCCAGCGGGACGACGAGCACCTCGCCGGCCGTGCTCGCGGCCTGGACGGTGAGCCGCACATCCGCCCCCGCCAGCGCGGGATCGAAGGGCTGCAGGGGCGTGATGGTGACCGCGTGCGTGGGCCCGGCCTTCTGGTCCTGTTGGAGGCCGCCGATAGCGCCGATGACACCGGTGGCGGTGACGCCGAGAAGCTCGGAGAGGATCCGCACCTCCAGCCCGGGCTTCATCAGCTCGCGCTGCGCCGGGTCGACGCGGGTCTGCGCGACGAGGGCACCACTGGACAGGGTGACCAACGGCTGGTCGGTCGCCACCTCCGTGCCCACCCGTGCCGTCAAGGACACCACCTGCGCCGGGAACTCGGGCAGGAACACCACCTCGCGCGCCGGCAGCATCGGGCCGGTACGGGCCTCCAGCTTCGCCAGGTCCTCGCGCGCGACCGGCAGGTCCTCCTCGGCGAGCCGCAGCTGCCGAACGGCTGCGGCCACGGCATCGCTGGTGCCACTGGGCGGCGGGGTCGGCTCGGCGGCGGCCTTGCGCTTGGCCTCCTCCAGCGCCTCACGCGCGGCGCTCAGCCCACGTTCCGCCGCCCCGACACGGGAGCGAGCGCCGTTCACGAGTTCCTCATCGGCCCGGCCGGTCGTGGGGACCGGATAGCCGGCCGCGTTGTAGAAGGCGGTGAGCGCGGCCTTCGTCCCCGGACCGAAGAAGTCCTTGCGATCGCCGCCCGTCCTGTAGCCGAGCCCGCGCAGCGCGGCCTGCAACGCCGCGATGTCGGGCCCCGCCGAGCCGGGTCGCAGGTCACGATAGGCCGGGACCGGTCCGGGCAACGCGACCAGCGGCCGCCCGGAGACCTCCACGATCACCTGGCCGGCGACGATCTGCTCGCCCTGCCTGGCGCGTATCGCCGTCACGATGGTGCGGGTCGTTTCCTCGCCTGCGGCCGGTTTCACCTCGACCACCGTGGCGGCGGTGACGGTGCCGCGCAGCACCACCGTGTCGCGCAGCACGCGCCGTTCGACCGGCGCCGTGAGCACCGTCCGCGGCGGCGGGCCGGTCTCGGCCGCCGCCTGCCGAGGAGACTTGACCGCCAGCGGCGCGGCGACTCCCAGCGCGGACACCAGGATCGCCGCCGCGGCCGTCCCGAACATCGCGCGGCGCTGCCGTCGCACGCTCATCGCCCACCCCGCGCCAGAGTCGTGGCGGCGTTGCGTGCCTGCGCCCGCAGATGCTCCTTCACCACGGCGAGCGCCTCGGCATTGCGGTCGATCGTCCTTTGCTGGTAAGCCTTTTCGACCGTGTACCAGATGCCGACGAGATTGGTCTCCCGCTTGCAGGCCACATCCGCGGTGGCCGTCGCGATCTCGCTCGCGCCCGGCGGGTCCGGCCATCCCTTGTCGTTCGGTTCCCAGACCGACGCATAGGTGTGTCCACGCTTCGCCATGCATTCGCTCCACGCCGATATCGCCGACCGGACCCGGCTGTCGTTTTCCGCCCGGTCAAACGCGCGGACGCGCAATTGGTCCGTCAGGCGCGGATCGGCCGGTAGCCGGGCGCCGTCGGCCAGCTTGCGCCACGCTTCGCCGGTGCACCCTTCCGCCGGCAGCGGTTTGCCGTTGACGTCCTTGGGCATCTCGCGCGCGCCGGCGAACTCCGCGGTCCGCCCCACGACAAGAAACTTCTCGTTGGGCGTCGGGTCCCACCCCGCCGAATCGCCGTTGCCGGCGGCGTGCTCGTCCTCAGATGCGGCATATCCGGACCGCGCCGCCGACTCGGCCGAAAACAGGCCGTAGCGCCGCTCGTTGAGCCGGTCGAGCGGTGGGACATCGGCCGCCAGCTTCTCCTCCGACGCGGTGTACCGAGCACCGAACCGGCTCACACAGTCGCTGGTGAGCTTCCACACGGCGTGCAGGACCGTCACGTACTCCTGCTTCGTCGGCACATACGCGTCCAGCGGCAGCACCACCTCCCCGGGCCGCTCGAGCCGGGGCGGCGGGCCGATCGACGGCTCGGTCTCCTCCGGCTCCCCGCCGGAGGCGCAGCCGACGCAAAGCGCTCCTAGAAGCGCCACAAGCATTCTGGCGCAACGGATTGGCATCATCGCCTCCATTTCACGAAGTCTCCACACGGATCTGGGGCACCGCGGCGCCCCAGATCTCGCGTCAATGGGTCAGACCCGGTTCACGACCATTGGATCGACGAGGTGTCGTCGTCCATGATGTTTCCGACGAAGCTGACGTATCCGCCGACGAAGCCGACGCCCGGGTATGCCGCGCCACCGAAGTTGATGTGCTCGAAATGCTTGGCCGAGCAGAACGCATACGTGTCGTACGACGTGATGATGTCGTTCCACCAGGTGTAAGGCATCGCTGACGCGCTCGAGTCGATGTCGGTCTTGGATGCGGTGCAGATGCTGGTGTGCGTGCGCCGCAACCACTCACCGGCGCGCTGGTCGTGGTAGTAGTCGTGCCCGATGATGTACTGACCCGAACCCCAGTGGTCGTTGGCCTGCGCCGGACCCTGCGGTATCACAAGCGCGAGAGCCACCGCCAGCGCCGAAAAGCCGCCGGCCGCAAGCGACCTCATGGTCTTGGCCATCAATCCTCCTTTGCCGATGTCCCCTGTGGACACCGAAAGGATCGGGCAGGCCGGTTCAACGAAAGCTGTGGCGGTTTCTCAATTCGCAGGTGGATCGGGATCCCGCGGCGCCAGCAGGCCCAGCCGGTGCGCCGCAGCGGCGGCGCCGGCCCGGTTGCCCGCACCCAGCTTGGCCAGGATGCGCGACACGTGGATGCTCACCGTGTTTTCGCTGATGAACAGCGTGCGGGCGATCTGCCGGTTGGTGCGGCCCTCGGCGAGCAGGCCGAGCACGTCGGTCTCGCGGTCGGTCAGGCCCGCCGTGGTCATGGCTTCCGGTGCCGGGTCGCCGCCTCCTTCGGGCGCATCGACCAGCTCCAGCCGGGCCCGAGCGGCCAGCCGCTGTATCTGCCGCAGCAGCGGGATGGCGCCGAGGCGGTCCGCGGTCCGGTGGGCCTCGGCCAACACGGCGGCCGCGGCGCGACGCCTGCCCCGGCTCGCCAGGAGAGCCTCGGCCTGGCGCCACCGGGTGTAGGCGAGCAGGAACGGGCAGGACAGCTCCGCCCAGTGCTTGGCCGCCAGCGCCCAGGCCTCCGCGCAGCCGTCCCCGCTGATCCGGGCCAGCTCCGCCTCGGCCATGGTGAGGAATGCGGCGGCCAACGGCGTCATCGCCGCCCGATCCGGCAACGCGGCAACGGTCTCGCTCAGGCTGTGGTGGTGTGCCTTGTCGCTCGACCCGCCCTGCGCCAGGTCGGCCTCGGCGCGCGCTCCCAAGGCGAGCAACAGCGCCAGCGGCAGTGCGTAGTCGCAGTCGGCCATCGCGGTCAGGGTTTCCGCCACGGTCTGCCGGGCGGCGCCCGGATCACCCTCCCACAGCTGCAGGTCGCTCAGGATCGCGGACCAATGGGCGCGGGTGTCCAGCCGCACGCTCGAGGCGACCACCGGGTGGCCGGCGAGGAGCTCGGCACGCGCCCGCGCGAACCGGCCCCGTGCGATGTCCAATGTGGACATATTCAGTTGCATGGAAAACCTGCAGAACGCGGCATTCTCCGGTACCGAAGCATTCTCCGCCAGATCGGCCAGCTGCTCCCAGCGGCCGAGCAGAAACAGTGCGTCCAGGGCGTTACTCAGCAGGTTGGTGAAGACGACACCCTGGCGGCTCACTATGTCGTAACCGCGCAGGGCGAGGTCGGCCGAGTCGGCGAGGCGACCGTCGGCGAACAGCACATCGGACAGGTTGCAGTATGCCGCGTGCATCTCGTCCGGGCGCTCCCGCCCTTCGGCTATGGCCAGCGCCTCCTCCAGCGCGGCGATGCCCTCGCCGGACCTGCCCAGCCGGGCGAGGTTGACGCCGGATGCGACGAGCGCGCGCCACTGCCCTTCCGGCGAGCCGATCTGCCGGGCGATCCGCAGCGCACGCTCGATCCACCGCTGCGATTCGCCGTGCCGCATGGCCGCCGCGTGCACCATCGAGAATCCGGTCAGCGCACGGATCCGGGCGGGCGTCGGCGTGTCGGGGATCAGCCGGACCGCCTCCTCGTAGGCCGCATGCGTGTCCTTCATCGTGCCCGCGTTTGCCTTCAGGTATCGGCCGAGCCGTTCGTGCAGCAGCCCCATCCGCACCGGGTCTCGATCGGCGTCACCCTGCTCGATGGCCTGCCGCACAAGGCGTATCGCCTCGCTGAGCACCCCCTCGTAGAAGGCCGACTCGGCGGCCCGTTCGTAGAGATCCACGAGGTCCAGCGGGATCCGGTCGCGGGACCGCGGCGCCCGGCCCCACAGCTCGACGGCCCGCTCGAACTGCTTGCGCGCCTCGGCGAAGGCCAGCGTGCGCCGGGCCGCCACGCCCGCCCGGACGCAGGCCCGCAGCGCACGCTCGGTGTCGTGTGCCGCCACCCAGTGGTGCGCGATCTCCGCCAGGGTCGACGCGGCGGCCCGCTCACCGGCATGGGACTCGAGCGCGGCCGCCCATGACCGGTGCATGCCGATGCGTTCGCCCGGCAGCAGCTCGGCGAGCACGGCCTCGGCGACGAGGGCGTGCCGGAACGCATAACGGCCGCCGCGCACGACCAGCAGCTGCCGATCGACCGCCTGCCGCAGCGCGTCCTCCAGCACCTCGCGCGGCAACGCGAGCATCTGCTCCAGCAACACGTGCTCCACGTCGTGACTGGCCAACGCCACCGCCCGCAACACCCGCGGCACGGCGTCGGGCAGCTGCCGCATGCGGTGCAGGACCGTGTCGCGCAGGCTGTCCGGCAGGTCCAGCGCGCTCGGATCGGAGGCGAGCAACTCCTCGACGAAAAACGGGTTGCCGCCGGAACGGGCGAAGACCCGCTCGGCCAGGCCGGGCTCGGGCGCCGCCCGCAGGATCTCTGCGATCTGCTCGGTCGTGTGCGCCAAGTCCAGCGGCGCGAGCCTCAGCCGGGTCGCGCCCGCGCGGACGAGCTCGATCACGAGCGTGCGCAACGGATGCGCGCCGGGCAGCTCCTCGTCGCGATAGGTGCACACCACCAGCAATCGGCCCCGCAGCTGGGCCGACGCCAGCCCGGCGAGAAGGTCCCTTGTGGACGCGTCGGCCCAGTGCAGATCCTCCAGCACCACGACCGTCGGCTCGACCGCGAGCCGCTCCAGCAGGTGCCACCAGGCGGCGTGCAGCCGTCCGCGATGGGCGTCCGGCGGCACCGCCGGCTCGGGCACGGTGGAATCGGCGGCAGCAGCCGTCGAGGAGGTCGCGAGCTCCGGCACCAGCAGCGAGAGCCACCCGGCCGCGCTGCCCGCGAGCTCGCGCAGCCGGTCGGCGCCGACGTCGGCCGCGATGCCCTGCAGCAGATCCGCCACGGGCGCATAGGGGATCATGCCCTCGGCAACCGTCCCGGCGCGCCCCCCGAGCGCCACCGGTATGCAGCGACCGATCCACACGCGCGCGCCGTGGGCCGCGGCCCATCCGCCGAACTCGTGCAGGAGACGGGTCTTGCCGACACCGGCCTCGCCGGTGACGAACACCGCCGCCGGTGCGCCGCTGTCGACCCCGGTCAACGCGGCCGTCAGATAGGCGAGCTCGGTGTCCCGCCCGATCAGCCGCGGGCAAGCAACGCGCCGAAACACCGTCATATGATAGCCGAACCGCCCGCCCGTGAACGGGTTCCGTCCGTTTGCCGTCAGCGGGCCGGCCGCCGGTCGTGCCGCGTGGTGGCACGAGCGGTAGCGGCGCTGCCGGCGTCAGGCGTCCAGGTGCCCGAGGGGCGGCGGGTGTTCACCGCGCTGCGTCAACTGACCAATGTGGACACCGGCGGGCTCACCCCAGCGCTCGACTTCTCCAAGGCCAACGCCGCCTCGTCCCGGCAGGCCTACATCCAGTCGGTCAGCAGCAAGGTCGCCGGCGGTCTGACCATCGTGTCCGGACCGGCCGAAGGCGCGCCGGCGAAGGGCTACTGACCAAATCTCGGCTGAAAAGGGCGGGCGCGGACCGAATCCGCGCCCGCCCTGGCGTGCGCTGGTGCCGTTGCTCGGCATGGTGCAGAATACGAGGTCGCACGAGGCTCCAAGCGGTATCGACGGTCTTCGACGAGATCAGTCATAGCGGGGAGCTCAGCGACACGCCCGGGACCGCACGGCGGTAGCCCGATGCCGGTCGACGAGGAGCGTGATTGTGGTGTTGCTGGCAACGCGGGAACTGCTTGACAGATACGGCAGCGCACCGCAGGCGGTGACCTGGCGGTGGGAGTCGACGGTCGTCGACGTGATACTGCGGCACGGTTCCCGATCCGACGCGCAGGCCCTGCTCCCGGTGTTCCTGGAGGATCCCGAGGCACACCAGAGTCTGGTTCCGGTGTTCGCCCAGCACGGAGATCTGTCGATGGCTGAGCGTCTGCTGGCCGCGTGTGTGCGGGCCGGCCGGCTGCGCGAGGGGATGCCGCCCGAAGTGTTGCACGCGATCGGCTTGCTGGGATACGAGCCGGCCGAGCGGATGCTGTGGGGACACGTCGAAGGCCAGTGGGACGAGGCGATGAACGCCTGTCTGGGGCTGCTGCACCTGCCGTGTCGTGGCCTGCGCACCGAAATCGCCCAGGCGCTGCTGCGCCACTTCGGCGCTAACCTGTTTCCGGAGTTTCTGCCGGTGCTGGCTACGAAGACGGGTGACCCATCGTGGTTGGGCAAGCTCGTCGAGTGGGGTGAAGGTGAGGCCTCGACGGACTGCAACGGCGGGCTGATCCTTGGCATCGCGCTGCACGGCGACCGCGCCCGCGCCGAGTTCATCCGGCTGCTGTGGAACCCACGGTGGCAAGCCTACGCCGGAAGTACCGGGTCGAATCGTTGGGCCTACGCGGGAGCCCGCGTGCTGGGCCTGAGCATGTCAGGGCTGTATACCGATCTGGCCGCCAGGCTGAAATCCGATATCAGCACCAACGACAAGCGCCATTGCCTCGCAACATTCGCCGCGCTTCTGGACTACTGGGCCGGCCGGCCGTGGCTCGGCCTGAGCAGTGCACCGGATCCGACCGAGACCTGCGACGCACTCTGTGACCTGCTGTTTGAGTGGTCCACGCCCGACCGGGACGACTCGCTGATCGGCCTCGCCGGTCACGTCCTCGACCAGGACGACCACATACTCACCCATCTACACGAGCTGGAAAACGAACTACGTGTCCGGGCCGGACACGAGCTGGAGATCCGAACGCTCGTGTCTGGCTGACAGAACGGCCGGTAGCAGCATGGCTCATGCCTGACTTGGATTGGTCCACATCGGACGCCGGCTAGGTGCGGCGGTGTCCGTCGCTCGTCGTGGCGTCGCTTGCGGCCGGCGTGGACAATGCGTGTGTGTCCTCGACAGCGGTATTCGGTCTCATCGGCGTATTGCTGGGATCCGTGATCACGGCGTTCGGCACGATCTATCGGGAGCAGGTGACGAGCAAGCGCGAACGCGAGGCACGAGCCCATCAGGCGGCCCAGGAAAAGCACGCCCAGTTCGCGGCGTTTCAACGGGAGAGCATCCTGTCCCTGCAGGAAGCCGTTGCGGCCGTGGTCAAGTCGGTCTACGACGAGCAGGATCGGGTGCTGCGGGAGTTTGCCACGACCGGTGTTTGGCATGCACGGCAATGGGAGACGCCAACCGTGCAGGGCTGGGCGGACGCGCAGCTTCGCCTGCAGTCGTTTCGCGCCAGGGTGTTCGACGAGGATCTCAGGGCGGTCGCCGGCGAGATCCGCACGACCGCCAGGTCTTCCATCTGGGCGGCCGGCGTCCAAGAGGCGAAGGAGTCCAACCTCAGGCTCGCGGAGCTGGTGGAAGCCTTCAACGAGGCCGTCGCCGGCCGGCTTCGGGACCTGCACGACCGGCCGTAGGCCCCAGGTCAGCCGGCCGGGTCGGCATCGTGGGCGAGCAGGGCGATCTGGGTGCGGTTGTTGAGGTCGAGTTTGGTGAGGATGTGCGACACGTGTGCCTTGACGGTCGCCACGCTCATGAACAGCTCGCGGCCGATCTCCACATTGGACCATCCGCGGCCGATCGCCACGGCCACCTCCCGTTCTCGGGCGCTCAGCCGGCCCAGCAGGGTCTGCGCCTGCTGCCGCCGGGTGTCCACGTCGGTTTGGCCGACGTGGGCGATGAGTTGCCGGGTCACTGCGGGCGACAGGATCGGCTCGCCGTCGGCCACCCGCGAGATCGCACGCAGCATCTCGGCCGGGCGGGTGTCCTTGAGGAGGAAACCGCTGGCCCCGGCGCGCAGGGCGCGCAGCACATACGCGTCGGCGTGGAAGGTCGTCAGCACGATGACCTCCGGCGGGTCCGGCCGGGCGCGGAGCAACTCGGTGGCGGCGAGGCCGTCGAGCTTGGGCATCCGGATGTCCATCAGCACCACGTCCGGCGCGCAGGTGTCGACCGCCGCGGCCACCTCCGTGCCGTCGGCCGCCTCGCCCACTACGGTCAGGTCGGGCGAGGTGGCGATGATCATCGTGAGCCCGGCCCGGACAAGCGGGTCGTCGTCGACGATGAGGATCCGGATCGGACCGTCTACGCCGGCCATGGCAGCCATGCCCAGAGCCGGAATTCGCCTGACTCGGTGCGGCCGTGCTCCAGCCGTCCACCGGCGAGAGCGGCCCGTTCGGCCAGGCCGATGATGCCCGCGCCCGCGCCGGGGATGCCGGTTGTCTCGGCGGCGCCGACCGGCCACGGGTTGCGGATCTCCACGGTCAGGCCGTGGCCCGCGGCTCCCCGCACGGTCACCGACACCGTGCTGCCGTGCGCATGCTTGTGGGCGTTGGTCAGTCCTTCTTGGACGATGCGGTATGCGCTGCGGCCGGTCACGGCCGGCACGGCGCCCGGATCGGCCACGCCGGACTCCAGCAGCACCACCATCCCCGCGCGCCGGGACTCGTCGATCAGCGCGGGCAGGTCGACCAGGGTAGGCTGGGGCCGGTCCGGTGCGTCGTCGGCCGGGCCGGCGTCGGCCTGATCCTGACGCAGCATGCCGATCACCTCACGCAGGTCCTCCAGCGCCTGGTGAGCACAGTCGCGGATCACCCCGGCCGCACGCGCCTCCTCGCCCGAGGCCGCGGACGCGCCGAGGCGCAACTCGAGCGCCCCGGCGTGCAGGCTCACCAGCGAGAGGCGGTGGGCCAGCACGTCGTGCATCTCGCGGGCGATCCGGTTGCGCTCGGCCTGGCGGGCCCGAGCCACCAGGAGCTCCTGCTCGGCCTCGGCCCGGCGGGCCCGCTCGCGCGTGGACTGCCGCCGGGCCCGGACGAACATCCCCCAGGCGAGCATCGCCGTGACGCAGACGATGCCGAGCACGGCCTGCGACCAGTGCGTCACCGACTCGTCCGGCCGGATCCACCGTGAGGCAAGCGCGGCAAGCGAATGCCCGGCCACGATCGGGGCGACCACGGCGAAGCGCCGGTGGACCGCGACGGTGAACAGCGCGATCAGCGCCACGCCGGAGGCGGCCAACGAGAAGACGCTGAACACGCCCATGACCACCGCGAAGCCGACCGGTCGGCGCCGGCGCAGCCACACCCCGAGACAGCCCAGCGCGCCCATGGCCAGATCCACCGCGAGCAGTGCCGGTGGCAGCCGCTGCTCCACGCCCTCGAAGCCCACGGCCACGGTGAAACCGATGGCCAGCAAGAAGAATAGGACGTCGACCACCCGGTCACGCGGTAGGCGCCGACCCCGATCCTCAAGGGCCACTGGGATAGTCATGATCAGACCATACGTGACTGCGGGTCCCGCGGCATCCGACCAAAGTCGATGCCGGGGCCGACCTTGGAACGAAGCGGGCGCGCCGGGCGCAGGGGCAGGCTGGCGCCATGACTACAGGAGAACAGGTGTCGCGCACCGAGACCGACACGAAGCTGAGGATGTCGACGCTCTGGATCGTCGTGCTCCTCAACATGTTGTTCGCGGACATCCTCGGGTTCATCACACCCGGTGCCCTCAAGGAAATCGCGACGGGATACGCGGGGTCCCTTCAGATCACGCACGAGATCCTGCTGGCCTTCGCCGTGCTCCTGGAGATCCCCATCGCGATGGTCTTCCTGTCGCGCGTGTTGGGGCGCAAGGCGAATCGGCTGGCGAACATCATCGCCTGCGCCGTGACCATCGTGTTCACTGTTGGTGGCGGGTCGGCATATCCGCACTACATATTTTTCGCGGGCGTGGAGGTCGCCTGCATGCTGTGGATTGCCTGGTACGCATGGAAGTGGCCTGATCGATGATAGGGCTGGCCCCAGTAGGGTTTGTCGGGGTGGCCGGATTCCATCGGTTTGGACGTTTCGGCCACTCTTGATCAATGACCCAAACGATGTTGCCGGAGCCTCCCGCCGCCCAGCGCAGCGATTTCGCGCTGCTTTCCGAGCGGATCGAGCGCGCCGGGCTGCTGGAGCGCAGACCGGTCTACTATGCACTGCGCATCGGGGCCGTTGCCGCGGCCTACCTCGCGGGCTCGGCCGCATTCGTCCTCATTGGAGACTCCTGGTGGCAGCTCGCCGTCGCCGCGGCGATGGCGGTCGTGTTCGCCCAGGTCGCACTGGTCGCGCACGACCTGGCGCATCGCCAGGTCTTCCGGTCGCGCCGCCCGAGTGAGATCGCGGGCAGGATCGCCGGCAACCTCGGCATCGGGATGAGCTACGGCTGGTGGATGGACAAGCACACCAGGCACCACGCCAACCCCAACCACGAAGACCGCGATCCCGATGTGGCGCCGGACATCCTGCTGTGGTCGGCCGATCAGGCCCGTGCGGCGAAGGGCGTGCCGCGCTTCATCGGGCGCCGGCAGGCCTACCTGTTCTTTCCCCTGCTCCTGCTGGAAGGGCTCAACCTGCACGTGGCCGGCGCGCGGGCGTTGCTCGACCGCCGCGCGACGCGCGGCCGGAAGGTCGAGATCCTGCTGTTCGCGGCGCACGTGATCGGCTATCTCGCCCTTGTCTTCGCCGTGCTGCCGGTCGGCAAGGCGTTGCTGTTCATCGCGGTGCATCAGGGCCTGTTCGGGCTGTACCTGGGCTGCACCTTCGCCCCCAACCACAAGGGCATGCCGATGGCCGACGAGGGCATGGACTTCCTGCGCAAGCAGGTGCTCACCTCGCGCGACGTCACCGGGGGCCGGCTGGTGGACGCGGCGCTGGGCGGGCTCAACCATCAGATCGAGCATCATCTGTTCCCGAGCATGCCCACGCCCAACCTGCGGCGGGCCAAGCCGATCGTCCGCGAGTTTTGCGCCGAGATCGGTGTGTCCTATCTGGAGTCCGGTCTCCTCGACTCCTATGGCCAGGCCCTGCGCCACCTGCATGAGGTCGGTGCGCCCCTGCGGAACACACGGACCAGCGGCGGGTAGGCAGTGAGTCGTCAGCCGGTGGGAAGTGCCGTGGCCACGGCGAAGCCGGCGATCCACCGGGGACGGCCTCGTCGAAGCGTGCGGTGACGGCGTAGGGGCCGGTGGCGGCGAGCGAGGCGAAGGCGGCTCCCCTCGTCCGGCGCATCGGGCAACGGCGACAATCAGATGTGACGAGCGGCCGTTCCGGTGACCGGAACGCCTGATCGAACGCTCGCGCCGCGGCACGCGAGGCTGGTCGCATGACCCAGCAAGCGACCCGGGCGGCGGCGCAACGATTGCGTACCGCGGCCGAGACTCGGGTGCCCTGTGCCCCGGTCCGCGATCTGATCGGCAAGGACGGCGCCGCCGCGGCGTATGCCGTGCAGGAACTGCAAACCAAGGCAAGACTCGCCGCCGGGGCAAGGATCGCCGGCCGCAAGATCGGCCTGACCTCCCCGGCCGTGCAACAGCAGTTGGGTGTGGGACAGCCCGATTTCGGTGTCCTCTTCGACGACATGGCCTGCGACGCCGTCGTGCCGACGGGACGGTTGATGCAGCCGAAGGCGGAGGCGGAGATTGCTGGCACGCACCGCCCGCGACTTCGGCTCGCCGTTGCTCGCCGGGCAGGTCGTGCTCTCGGGCGCGCTAGGCCCCATGGTCGCTGTCCGGCCCGGCTCCATCGTGACGGCCATCATCGGCGGCCTGGGCGCCGTGACCGCGATGTTCACCGGGCAGGAGGACCAATGAGGGTCGCTGTCATCGGCTCCGGCAACATCGGCACCGACCTCATGATCAAGGTGTTGCGCCTGTCCCGCGCACTGGAGATGGGCGCGATGATCGGTATCGACGCGGCCTCCGACGGCCTGGCCCGTGCGCGCCGGTTGGGCGTGACGACAAGCGCCGACGGGGTCGAAGGGCTGATCGCCCTGCCGGGCTTCGGCGAGATCGAGATCGTGTTCGATGCGACATCGGCCGGCGCGCACCGGGCCAACGCCAAAGCGCTTGCGCCGTACGACAAACGCCTGATCGACCTGACGCCGGCGGCGATCGGGCCGTTCGTGGTGCCGGCCGTCAACATGGACGAGCACATGGCGGCGAGCAACGTGAACATGGTGACGTGCGGCGGCCAGGCCACGATCCCGATCGTCGCCGCGATCTCGCGTGTCACGCCGGTGGCCTACGCCGAGATCGTGGCCTCGATCGCCTCGAAGTCGGCGGGGCCGGGCACGAGGGCCAACATCGACGAGTTCACCGAGACGACCGCGCACGCGATCGAGGCCGTGGGCGGCGCGGCCAAGGGCAAGGCCATCATCGTGCTGAACCCGGCCGAGCCGCCGCTCATCATGCGCGACACGGTTTTGGCGCTGATCGGCCCGGCCGATCACGAGGCGATCCGGGCGTCGGTGGAGGCGATGGTGGCCGACGTGGCCGCGTATGTGCCGGGCTACCGGCTCAAGCAGCAGGTGCAGTTCGCTCCCGTCCCCGAAGGCCAGCCCGTGCACACGTTGGTCGGGGAAACCGTTGTCACGCATCAGGTGTCGGTATTCCTCGAAGTCGAAGGGGCCGCGCACTACCTTCCCGCCTACGCGGGCAACCTCGACATCATGACGTCCGCGGCGATCCGTGTGGCGGAACGGATCGCCATCGCCTCCGTGGGAGGGGCCAGATGACCAGAGTCTTCATCCAGGACGTGACCTTGCGCGACGGCATGCACGCGATGCGGCACCGGATCACGCCCGAACGGGTGGGGCGGATCGTGGCCGCGCTCGACGCCGCGGGCGTGGACGGCATCGAGGTCGCCCACGGCGACGGTCTGGCCGGCGGATCGCTGGCCTATGGTCCCGGCTCGCACACCGACTGGGAATGGATCGAGGCCGCCGCCGCGAACCTGAACAGAGCGCGCCTCACGACGCTGCTGCTGCCGGGAATCGGTACCATAGAAGAGCTTAAAAATGCTTATAGCTTGGGAGTGCGATCGGTCCGCGTGGCCACGCACTGCACCGAGGCCGACATCTCCGCACAGCACATCTCCACCGCACGTGGTCTCGGCATGGATGTGTCCGGTTTCCTGATGATGAGCCACATGGCGCCCGCCGCAGACCTTGCCGCGCAGGCTAAACTGATGGAATCCTACGGCGCGCACTGCATCTACGTCACCGACTCCGGCGGCCGCCTCACCATGCGCGGCGTGGCCGAGCGGGTCCGCGCCTATCGCGACATCCTCGACGACGCCACAGAAATCGGTATCCACGCCCACGAGAACCTCTCCCTGTCCGTGGCCAACTCCGTTGTGGCCGTTGAGGAAGGAGCCGCCCGGGTCGACGCCTCGCTCGCGGGCCACGGTGCGGGCTTGGATTGTCGCCGGCGGGAATGTCGAGGGTGTTGACTGCGCGGAACGGGCACGCGCGCTGGCCGCCAACGGCGGATACCGGATGCTCGAGGGGCAGGCGCAAACCGCCCTCGCCGGCATCCACCTGCGCGTCAACGATCAGGACAGTGCGGCCGGCCACGCCCGCCTCGGCCTCGGCGCGGCCCGGGAGACGGGATACCGGCTCGGGCAGGCAAAGCGCTGCGGCTGCTCGCCCAGGCGACACAGGATGAGGCGCTCGCCATCTTCGCCGAGACCGGTGCCGCTCCGTCCGGACTCAGCTGTGTGCGTGCAGTTGGTCCAGGCACGCGAGGGCCTTGCCTTCGAGCAGGCGGTGGCCGGTCTGCCGGGCGAGGGCGAGCGTCTGGTCCACATGGGATTGTGCGTCGTCGCGCCGGCCGAGGAGCCGGTAGGCGTCGGCCATCCCCAGCAGCGCGGTGATCCGGGGATGGCTGTGCTCGGACTGCGCGAGCGCCTCGCCGTAACGGTCCAATGCCTGTTGGTAGTCGCCGAGACAGCAGTGGATGCGGCCGAGGACGTTGAGCGCGTGTGCTTCGTAGAGCCCATGGCGGGCCTCGCGAGCGTGCACCAAGGCCTGCTCTGCCAGGGCCAAGGCCTGCGGGAGGCGGCCCGTGTCGGCGTAAACCGCTGCGATGCACCGCATCGTGTCGCCCACCGCGGCGGTGTGCCCGATGCGTTGGTGCATCCGCAGGGCGGTCTCGAGATGCTCGATGGCCTCGTCCTCCCGGCCAAGATGGTGCAGGGCCTCGCCGAGGTTGGCGATCAGCGTGGCCTCTCCGCTGGGCGAACCGGTGTCGCGCATCAAATCCAGCGCTTCACGGTAGTTGGCGACCGCCTCGGGCAGCAGCCCACGCTGCTCCTGCACCAGACCGAGGTTGCCCAGGCCGACAGCGATCGCGGCGCAGTGGCCGAGCAGCCGGCCGAAGTCTATGAGCTGCCGGTAGAACTCGGCGGCCTCGTCGAGCCGTCCCTCCTGCCGCAGCACGTTGGCGATGCTGCCCAGCGCGGCCATGCGACCCTGCTGCCATCCGGCGGCCTCGGCGAAGCCCAGCGCCCGGGTGAACCGATCGAGCGCCTCCCGGTAGTGGCCCTGCCGCCAGGCCAGCGTGGCCGGGCCCAGCTCGGCCGACGCAAGTGCCTGCGGCCGCCCGTCCCGCGTCGCGGCCGCCTGCGCGGCGGCCGCCACGGTCGCCCAGTCGGAGGCGTACATGCGCAGATAGAAGAACCCGCGTGCGGCATCGCCGAGCCGCCACGCCCACTCGGCCGGACCTGCCGCGGCCACATGCGACACCAGCGCGACCAGGTTGGCCCGCTCACTTTCCAGCCACACCAACGCATCCGCGTCGCACGCGAAGGTGACGGCGGGCTGCCGCGGCGGGACGGGCAGCCGGATCAGGTGCGCATACAGCCGACCGGCGGCCGCATCCAGCCCGTACAGATAAAACTCACACAGCCGCTCGATCGCGGCCGTCCGCTCGCCGGCCGGCTCGGTGTCGTGGGCTCGTTCGTGGGCGTACAAGCGAATCAGGTCGTGGAAGGCATAGCGGTCGGCCGCGGTCTCGTCGAGCAGATGCACCGACACGAGCAGGCGCACCAGATCCGAGGCCTGCGCGACATCGATGCCGCCCACCGCTGCCGCGGCGGCGACCGTCACCTCCGGCCCGGGCACCAATCCGAGCAACCGGAACAGCCGCCGGCTGGGCGAGGTCAGCGCACTGTAGGACACATCAAACGCGACCCGGGGCGCGGCATGATCGTCGCCCACCACGGTGAGCGCGTCGAGCCGGCTGCCGGTGCGCAACCGCTTGGCATATTCGGTCGCCGTGTATTCGGGGCGCACGGCCAAATTTGCCGCCGCCACCCGCAGCGCGATCGGTAGATGCCCGCACAGCGCGGCCAGTTCGTCGATCGCCTCCGGCTCGGTGCGGGCCCTCGTTTCGCCGACGATGCGATGCAGCATGCCGGTCGCCTCTGCATGATCGAGGACACCGAGCCGGATCGGCCGGGCACCCTGCCCGGCCACGAGACCCGCGAGCTGGCTTCGGCTGGTCACGAGGACCACACTGCCGGGGCTGCCGGGCAGCAAGGGCCGGACCTGGTCGGCGTCGGCGGCGTTGTCCAGCACGATCAGCATCGGCCGGTCGGCGAGCAGGCTGCGATACATCGCCGCGGCCTGCTGCGTGTCGGCGGGGATCCGGTGCGGCAACTGGCCGAGCGCGACCAACAGCGACGTCAGCGCGTCGACCGGGCGCAGGGCCGCACTCGCCGCGTACCCCTGAAGATTGAGGTAAAGCTGCCCCTCCGGGAAACGGCTGCGGACGCGATGCGCCCAGTGCACGGCCAGCGCGGTCTTGCCCACGCCGGCGATGCCGGACAGCACGGTGATGACCATCCCTGCCGCGTCCAGGAGGCTGTCGAGCTGGGCCAGTTCCTTTTCGCGGCCAATGAAACCATGCACGTCCAGGGGCAACTGCGCTGGGACCGCCGGCTGTGCGAAGGGCCGGGGTTTGTCCCGCAGGATGGCCAGGTGCACCTGCTGGAGCTCGGCGCTGGGATCGGCGCCGAGCTCACCGGCCAGCCGCTGGCGGATCCCGGCGTAATGGTCCAGGGCTTGCGCGCCATGCCCGGCCGCGTGCAACGCCCGCATCAGCTCCGCGGCCAAGGGCTCGGCCAGCGGATACCGGCCGGCCAGCTCGGTGAGCGGGACGATGAGCGCCGCGGCGTTGCCCAGCAACAGCTCGGTCTTGGCCCACAGCACGACCACGTCGAGGCGCTGCTGGTGCAGGGCATGCCTGGTCTGCTCCGCCCAATCGCCGGAAACACCGGTCAGCGGCTCACCGCGCCACAGCTCGATGGCCTTGCGTAACAACACCAGACGCCGCTCGTCATCGGGGGCGGCCCGGGCCGCCTCGACCAGACGCCGCCCATGATGCAGGTCCACCCGATCCGGGTCGATCTCCAGCAGGTAGCCGCCCGGCTTGCGCAGCAGCCGAGCCGGCGGCTCGGCGGGTGCGGGGCAGGCGCGCTCGAGCAGGCGCCGGATCCCGGTCACGTAGGAGTGCAGGGTGCGCGCCGCCCGGTCGGGCGGCTGGTCACCCCAGGCCCGGTAGACCAGGGTCTCGATCCGCACCGGTTGGCCGGCGTCAACGGCCAGCGCCGCCAGCACGGCGCGGCGCATCGGCGGGCCGGCGTCCCACCAGCGATCACCGGCACCGATCTCGACCGACCCCAACAGCCTGATCTCCACGCAGCCCCCGCCTGGATCGCCGTTTAACAGCCCTTCGACAAACTATCAACAATTCATCGACTCGCATCATGCACCGTGGGCGCAACGCGTTCACGCTCATGAACCAACAGAGGAGTCGAATTGACACCAACAACGGGGCAAACACCGGCCACCCCACTGGCGGGAAGGGGCCTGCGTGGCTTCGCGCGCATGGCCATGGTCGCCGCGCTGATGGTCGCGGCGGTGGCCGTGGCGCCGAGCCCGGCCCAGGCTGAGGTCACCGTCAACGGCTGCAAGAACACCGGCTGGATCCGTGCCTGCATCAGCCTGGACGGCACCTACCTGCGCGGCGACTTCTACCTGATCGGCGGGCCTGATTCGACCGTGTGCAAGGCCAGCCTGACCCTCTTCCGCAACGGCGCGTACACGGGCGTCGCCCAGGGCTACGACCTGACCTATCGCGGGGTTTACGGTCCGGTCTGGTTCAACGCCGACCTCCTGCCCGACAAGAGCCAGACCGCCTTCACCCGGGTCTATGTGTACACCTGCGACTGGACGCTGCACTACGTCGCCGACAGCAATCCCATATCCTTCATAGCCTGACGCTGTGGGTCTGGTCGGACACCCGGCCAGACCCCACGGCGCTCCACATTGGAGCTACAATCCACGATCGTGACTATGCTGCGTCGCTTGTGCGCTGTCGCACTCGCCCTGCTGACGATCGTCCCGGCGACACCCGCGACCGCGGAGCCCTTATCGCCACCGGCAACGGGGGCAGGGCACGACCCGCACACGCTGCTGGTGCGCTTCGCACCCGGCATCGCCACGGCCAGCCGCGAGCACGCGCTGGCACGCCACGGCGCAAGCGTGGTCGGCAAGGTGGCCGGCGGCTCCTTCGTCAAACTGCGCACTGTCGGCGACGCCGGCGACGTCCTGCGCGCGCTGCAGAAGGAGTCCACTGTGGAGGCTGTTGCGCTGGACCGCTACCGGCGGCCCTCGGTGGTGCCCAACGATCCGCTTTACGCCGACGGAAGCCAGCCCTACCTGAGCACCGTCCGGCTGCCGGAGGCGTGGGACCTGGTCCGCGACGCGAGCAGCGAGGTGATCGCGGTGGTGGACACGGGGGTCGATCACCTTCACCCTGACCTGGCCGGGCGGACCGTCCCGGGGTACAACGTGGTGAATCCGGCAGAGCCGCCGACCGACTACCCCATCACCAACCCGCCGTCCTTCGGCGGCCACGGCACGAGAGTGGCCGGCGTCGCCGCGGCCAACACCAACAACGGCACGGGGATCGCGGGCGCGGCCTGGACCGGGAGCATCATGCCCATCAAGGTGTTCCGCACCAACGGGATCGCGCTCGACTCGGACATCGCGACCGGCCTCGTCTGGGCCGTCGACCACGGGGCCCGCGTCATCAACCTGTCCCTCGGTGGTCCGGGCGACAGTCCCGTGCTGCATGAGGCCATTCGGTACGCGACGGACAACGGTGCTCTGGTGGTGGCGGCCGGTGGCAACAGCGCGGACGACACACCGCAATATCCGGCCGCGTTCCCCGAGGTGCTCGCGGTCGGCGCCACGGACAGTGCCGGGGTGCTCACGTCCTTCAGCACGCGGGGCGACTGGATCGACATCGCCGCGCCCGGATACAAGATCACTTCGACGATCCCCAGCTCCGACCGGCGCCTGTACCTGTCCGGGGACGGCACCTCGTTCTCCGCGCCCATGGTCTCCGGCGTCGCCGCCCTTGTGCGCGCCCGGTTTCCGGCACTGACCCCGGCGCAGGTGCACGCGCGCCTGCGCGAGACCACGCGGGATGCCGGGCCGCACGGCATCGACCAGTTCTACGGCCACGGGATCCTCGACGCGCTGCACGCGGTCGGCGGCCCGGCCGGCGCCCCGTTCCCGCGGCCGGCGTTCCGGCTCCGCGAGCCCAACGACGTGCCGGCCCGAGCCGAGACGATGCTGTTCAGCGCCAGCAACGCGGCGATCGAGGTGGAGGGCGACGTCGATTGGTTCCGGTACGAGTCGGCCTCGGCGAGGATGATGGAGTTCCGCGTGACGCCACCGTTCGTGGACAACACGATCGCCCAAAACCTCGATCCGATCGTGGCCGTCTACGACGCGCAACTGCGGTGGCTCGGCGAGGCCGACAGCCGGGGCCCGGGTGGCATCGAGAGCCTGTTCCTCCACATCGGACCGGGCACGCACTACATCTCGGTGCGCAACTACAACAGCGGACGGCTCGCCGCGACCTATGAGGTGCGCGTCGCCACGGTGTCCACGCCGCCACCCGCGTTCCAGGCGCCGCTGGCCTATCCGGTCGGTTCCGGGTCCCAGCCCAACACGGTCGCGTTGGGCGACGTGACCGGCGACGGCCGCGCCGACGCCCTGCTCACCACGCGCTCCGGAGGCAGCGACGAGGCCAACCGGTCCAAGCTGTTCGTCTTCGCGCAAAACGCGGACGGCTCGCTGGCCGCGCCGGTGCGCTACCCGACCCGACTGAATTACACCGACGACACCGGCGCCGGGATGGGCGTGCTCGACGTCGACGGGGACGGCCGGCTCGACGTGGCCCTGGCCACCACCGCCGGAGTGGAGATCCTGCAGCAGACCGGCTCCGGCACGCTGGCCCCGGGTTGGCTGCTTCCCGACAGCACCGGCGCGGCCCGCTTGGCCGCCGCGGACATGGACGCCGACGGCAAGGCGGACCTGGTCGTCGGTGGCATTCAAGGCATTTTGCTGTACGCCCATGAGCCTGCCGGTGGGCTGGTCCGGTCATCGGTGAGTCCGGACCGGCCCGGCGAGATCGAGGTGGGCGACGTGGACGGCGACGGCCGCCCCGACATCGTCGGCTTCTCCGGCACGCGGGTCCAGGTCTACCACCGTGGCGATGCGGGCTGGAGCCGGACCGAGCACGAGACCGTCCGGGCGGACAGCTATGGCGTCTCGGGAGTCGAGGTCGCCGACGTGAGCGGCGACGGACGGGCCGACATCGTCGCCGCCCTCGGCGGCAACTATCCGTCCTCGCGGATCAACGTGTTCCGGCAGACGGCCGAGGGCGCACTGTCCACTCCCGACGTCTACCAGACCAGGGACATACCCGAGCCGATCGAGGCCGCGGACGTCGACGGAGACTCCCGGGCCGACGTGGTGACCGTCCACGGTGGACACCGGCTGCTCAGCACGCTGACGCAGCGGACCGACGGCACGCTCGGGACACCGCTGACCAACACGCTGCCCTACGCGACCCGCTATAACGTCCAGGGGCTCGTGCTGGGCGACGTGAACGGTGACGGGCGCACGGACGCGGTCATCGCCGACTACAACAACGGCATGCTGGTGCTCGGCAACCAGGCCGCCCGCGCACCGGGCCGGGAGCAGCTGTGGGTGCGTGACATGACACCGGCCGACTTCGCGGTGGGCGTGGCCCGCGACGCGGCGCCAAGCGTCGCGTTGCAGCGGGTGCTCGACCCGGCCTCGGTCAACGGCTCGACCGTGTCCCTCGTCCACGGCCTGACCGGCGCCGCCGTGCCGGCCACGCTCTCGGTCGACCCGGCGACCAACAGCGTGACGGTGCACCCCACGGCACCACTGGACGGCGACACCCCGTACCGCATAATCATCGGCGCCGTCCGCGACCAGACAGGCACTGTCCACACAGGACGGTTCACCACCACCTTCCGCACGGCTCCTTGATGGACGTCCCTGCGGGCATTCGCCACCCTCCGTCGGTGTTGCGCGGGCTCGCGCGCAACCCGGCGGCACCGGCCGCGATCCTGATCGCCGCGATATCGGCGATCGTCTACCTGCAGACCCGCACCACGGAGCGGCTGCACTCACCGGTGGCCTATGCGGAGCTCGGCCAGTCCTGACCACGGTCGTCAAGAACATGCAGGACGCGGGCTGCGCTCACCGGTGGCCTATGCGGAGCTCGGCCAGGGCGGCGACCCGCTGGTCATCATGATCGGCGTCGCCTGGCGGCCGATGGCTATTGTTCCGGGCAGTTCACGGTGCGGGCGGCCGAGTCGGCCGCCGAGATCCGGGTGTCGGCGGTCGTGGAGCAGGTCATGCCCCAGGGGTCGGCCTGCGCGGGCCTGGGGAGCGTCGACGGCACCGCGCGGGCACCGCTGCGCCTGGCCGCGCCGCTGGGCGATCGCCCGGTAATCCGCGATAGCGACGGTCTCAGGCTGCCCGACCGCACCAGGATCCCCGGATGAGCCGGCGGGCTATTCGGTGGAGGCCAACGCCGGTCGTCGTGATCGGACAGTGCGCACGAATCCGGCCAGCATCAAAACGCCACCGGGCAGCGTCGAGGCGAGACTGAGCACGCCATAGGTCGCCGCGACCGCGACGCCCTGGGTCGGGGTCAGCCCGGCCACCGAAAAAGCCCATGCGCTGGCGACCTCGCGCGGGCCCCACCCCGCGACCTGCACGGGCAGGAGCATCGCCATCAGGGCCGCCAGCGCGAGCGGCACCAGGGTCACCAACGGGGGCGGCGCGGTGCCCGACAGCCGGGCGGCCACGATGAACAGCAGCACGTGGCCGGCCAGGACAAGGGCCGAGGTGACCGCCACGCCCACCCAGACCGACACCGTCATCGAGGGCAGGTGTTTGCGCCTCAGCAGGATGGTCAGCAGCGCGGTCACCGCCAACCCGGCCGCCGCGATGGGTGCGTAGGGTCGCGCCGCCGGCACGAGGACCGACAACGCGACCAACGCCACGAGCACCTGCGTGACCTGCCCAGCGACACGTTCCAGCACGACCGGCCGGATGCCGTGGCGATAGGCCCGATGCACGTCGCCGACGATGCCGCCCGGCAGCGTCGCGTTGAGAAACTGGGACCGGTAGCAGCCGGCGACGGCGATCCGCATCGGCACGTCAGCGCCCACACCCGCGGCCATCGCCCGCCAGCGCCACGCGCAACACCAGGTGGTCATCACCCCGATCAGCGTCGCGGTCACGAGCGCGGCCGGGTTGACCGCCTGTATCCCCTGGCGGAAGGGACCGGAGCCGACCTGGTGCACCACGAACGCCACCAGCGCCAGGCCGCCGAGCAGCCGCACCCAGCGCCACCACCCGAACGACCTTCGCTCCATCGGCTTCCCCTCACTGTCCGTCACTGCCGCCGGAATCCACCGTCTGGTTTACACGCGAAAACCGCATCGCCGGTTCGACACGCGCATTCAGCCGAGACGGGACAGCGCCGCGGCCCACGAGAGAGGGGCGCGCGGCCTCCCGGATGAGACGCGCCAACGGGAAGTGCCGCACAGAATCGGCCAGGCCCGCGCCCTGCCGGCGGCCTTTCGCTCACCTAGCGCCCCCATGCCGCCGGCTGATGCACCCGGGTTGGTCAGCCCGGCACTCGATCCCACGGCGCGGCCAATTCGGCCGGCTGGCCCCGGTATTCGATGGGCGCCGCCCAATAAACGAGACTGGCGGTGGAGTCGGAGTCGCCGTTGGTAGGCGGCCCGCCAAGGAACAATCCGTAGCGCGTGCCGTCGCTACATCGACCTGGGTACATTGTGGGGCGTGCCGGAAACCGCAGTACCCGATGAGGCCTGGTCGCCCGACGCGTCCGGTCCCCGCCCCGCCGGACCCCGCCCCACTGCCGCAGCACCGTCCCCTGTGGAGCTCGCCGGTTACAGCGACTTCACGCCCGTCGCCACTGGCGGGGACAGCACGGTCTATCGCGCTCTCCAGGTCGGCCTGGACCGCCCGGTGGCGGTGAAGATCCTCGCCGCCGACCCGGACGGTGGGGACGACCGGTCGGCCCGATTCCAGCGGGAGCTCGAGATCACGGTGCGGCTCGGCCGCGCGCACCCGCACATCGTGTCGGTGCTCGACACGCGCGTGCTGCCCGACGGGCGGCCGTGCATCGTGATGGAGTTTTTCGACGACGGCTCGCTGCACGACCAGCTGCGCACGCACGGCCCGCTGCCCGCCGCCGTGGTGATAGCGGTCGGCGTGGTCATCTCCGACGCCCTCACCTTCGCACACGCGCGTGGCGTGCTGCACCGTGACGTCAAGCCGCAAAACATCCTCGTCCTGCCGACCTCCTACGTGCTGGCCGATTTCGGGCTTGCCCGCCGCGCCGACGCCGGTCACACGGCGTCGCTGGAGCGATTCAGCTATCGGCACGCCGCGCCCCAGGTGCTCAACGGCGAGCTTCCGTCCCCCGCCGACGACATCTACTCCCTCGGGTCGACCCTGTTCACCCTGCTCGACGGGCGGCCGCCGTTCGCCGCCGATGACCCTGACTCCGACACCCCGCTCGCCTACATCCGGCGTGTGCACACCGCGCCTCCGCGAGAGCTCAGGGCCAAGGGCGTGCCGGATGGTCTCGCGGCCGTCATCAGGCGCTGCCTGTCCAAGCGGCGGGAGGACCGTTTCCCCGACGCGGCAAGCCTTCACGACGCGCTGTCGGCCCTGGCCGCCGAGGATCGCGTGTGGGCCCCGGACGGCACGCCGACCGGCGGGCCCCCGCCCACGCAAAGGCGGCCCGCGCAAAGCCCACAGCCACCCACGCAAAGCCCACAGCCACCCGCGCAAAGCCCACAGGCGCCTGTGGAAAGGCGGCAGGAGCCGTCCGAGGCCACGATGCCGGTGGAGTCGCTCGGCAGGAGCATGTGGTCGATCGAGTCGTCCCCGGATCTGGCCTGGGTCGACCGTTCGTCAAATGTCGTCCTGGGCGGCCTGCGTCCCGAGGCGCCGGCCGACGTTCCGGCCGACCCGCCAAAGCCCCGCCGCGGCTCGGGCTTGCTGCGGCTGGTCGTCCTGCTCGGGGTGGCGTTGCTGCTGGGCGGCATCCTGACCGTCACGATCGCGTGGGTGCGGGGGCTCAACACGGTCCACCAGGCGGGCGAGAGCGGCAGCCTTGCCCCCTCCACAGGCGACAGTGCCCGCCCTGTCCCCTCCCTCACCAACGCCCCGTCGCCGACGGGCCCGGCCGCGGCACGCGTCGACGATCCGGCCATCGCCCCGCAGATCACCAAGCTGACCGATCGGGGCACGTCCTTCGACGTGGGGTGGACCGATCGCAGCGGTGGCAAGGCCGTGTTCGTCATCGTCGAGATCGTCGGCACCGAGGGTGTGCCGCTGGCCCAGGCCGGCGCGGGCAAGACAAGCGTCATCGTGGACGGGATCGAGCCGGGCAGGCCCTATTGCCTGGCGGTGCTCGCCGTCACGGAGACGCGTCAGGGCATCTCGCCCTTGCGCTGCACCGGCGTGCGTGGCACCCGCAACCCTCGCTGATGCCGTGGGTCGCGACGCCACAGCGGGCGCGGGTCGAGGTACCAGAAAATCCTTCTATGCCAAGGGATAGCCGCACGGGCCGCACGCCGCACGCGCCGCATGGCACGCCAGGCGATTTTGCCGTCAGCGCCGTCGGGCCCGAAGGCCGCACGGTCGGCCTGCTCCGCGACCACCTCGGCGGCATCCGCCTTCGGCACCGCCGCGGCCAGGCCGGCCGCGATCACCGGCGCCGACTGCCCGCGCGGCGGCGACCGTCCTATCAGGAGCATTACGTCCAGCAGTTCGGCCCAGGCGCCTGCCGCGCCCGCGCTGCGATGCCGCCGGGTCCGCAGCCGCCTCGCCGATATCAGGGAACCCAATAGCAGCAAGGCGATCGTCGCGGCGATGAGCGGATAGCCGGGCCCCGCCGTCACGGCCGGGGACACGCGCCGCGCCACCTGGTCGCCGCCGGTCGCGGACATCGGCGGCGGCGGCGAGGGCGCCGCGGACGGGCGGATCGGTTGCTGGAACAGCCGGTTGATGACCTCGAGCTTGATCTCGCTTGGCGAGCTGGCGGCGGGCGTCGGATCGAAGGGATACCAGCCGATCCCGCTGAAGTAGACCTCGGGCCAGGCATGCGCGTCGCGCCCGTGGACCACCCTCGTGCCACCGCCGCCGTCCGGCGTGCCGGGGGCGAAGCCGACGACGATCCGCGTCGGCAGGCCGACCGCCCGCGCCAGCACGGCGAACGCGGAGGCGAACTGCTCGGCGGTGCCCTCCTTCGCCCCGGCCATCGTGCCCGCCGTGCCGAACAGGAACGTCTCCAGCCTGGCGTAGGAGGAACCCGAAGGGGCACTGGGGTCGTGGCGGCCGCCTTCCCGGATCGAGTACTCGAGGCTCACCGCTTTTTCGTAAGGAGTTTTCGCGCCGTCGGTGATGGTTTTCGCGTACGCGATGAATCCGGCCGGCGCCGAAGCCAGCTCCAGATAGGGCGCCATCTCCGCCCCCGCCGGCACATCCGCCGCCGCGACCGCGTCCTCGGTCGGCCCGTCCAGCACGGAGGTGACCCGATAGTTCAGCCCTGGCCGCAACGTCTCGTCGGCCAGCGCCAGCGAACCGGAGTCCGAGTCCATCTCCACATCGGACAGTGACACCGCCAGCGGCCGCACCGGGCTGGGCAGCCACACGCCCTCCAGCTCGCCGATGCTGACCGCGACGTCGGCCGTGCGCTGGCGGGGGTCGGACATGGTGCCGATGCGCCGGTATTTCGCCTCCGCCGACCAGCTCGCCCCGGTGTAGCGGGTCAGCGCCACCAGGCGCAGCCGCACGTCCCTGCCGGAGGTGTAGCGCAGCAACTCGACGTCGCCGAGCCGGTGCCACGCCGCGATTTTGGGCAGCGGGCTGGGCTCGCGCAACTGCCTGCCCTCCGGTTCGACCAGGCGCCGGGGGTCGAAGGCGCCCGCCATCGCGATCGGACCGATCAAGAGCACGGCGCCCATGGCCGCGGCGACCGCCGGTGCGAGGCCACGCAACGACACCGCGAGATTGCGGCCGACCCAGCCCGCCGCGGCGAGCAGGACAAGCGCCGCCGCCACATACCCTTTGGGGTCTGTCCGCCCCGCGCCAAGCAGTGCCGCGCCCGTGTAAAGCGTGAAGGCGCCGACCGGAGCCGCGATCAGGCCCGCCGACGCCGCGCGCAGCCCGACCCAGACCCCCGTCATCGCCGCGAAGGCGACCCCCGGCAGCAGCAGTCCCGGCTCGGGCGGCACCGGCCGGGGCGCCGCGATCAGCCTGGGCACGCCCAGCCGCACCACGTCGCCCACGTCGAGTCCACTGCGGACACAGGCAACGTAGAACCCCACGGCGCCAAGGCCCACCACGACAAACGTCACGATCGGGGCGGGCAGCAGCCGCGCCCCGAGCCCGATCAGCATCACGGGAAGGATGGCCGCGGCCACCACCATCCCCCCGCCACCGGACCACGTCAGCGAAAGCTGCCACGCCCCCAGGCCGACCAGCAGGACCGCCCAAACCACTCGAAGCAGGTTGGTCATGCGCCCACCTGCTCTTCCCAGCCCCGCAGCAGCTCCTCCGCCGTCGTCCCGCGCACGAGCGTGACCGACCCATCGGACTCCATCGTCACGGGATCCGAAGACACCAGCAGGGCCACCACAAAAGACGCCTGACCCGCCGCCAATCCCAGCTCGCCCGGGTCGGACCCGGCACCGCCGACGATGACGAGCACATCGTGCGCGTCCGGCCGGTCGATCAGCAGCTCCCCGTCCGACAGGGCCGCATCGCCAAGCAGCGCAAGGGCTTCGTCGACATCGGCCCGCTCCGTCCACACCACGCCGGTCGCGCTGCGCACGGCCACCGGGTGCCCGGTCTCGCACGCCGCCGCCGCGATCGAGGCCGCGGCGTCGACCGCCTCCTCGAACTCGGCGGGTGTGGCATAGGCCGAAGCGCGGTCGTCAAGCAGCAGGGTCACCCGCCCGCGCGACGGGTCGGCGTCCTCGCGCACCATGAGCCTGCCCGCGCGGGCGCTTGTCGCCCAATGCAATCGCCGCAGATCGTCGCCGGGCAGGTAGTCGCGCATGCTGACCAGATCCGTGCCGCCGCGCGCTATCCGCTCGTCGCTGCCGGCGATCCATCGCGTCGACCCGACCGGGATCCCGCTCAGCGGCAACACCCGTGGCAGCACCCGCACCTTCACGACCCCGGCGACGACCTGCTCCGTGCGCGCGAGACCCGCGATCCCCATGCGGCGCAGCCGCAGCGGCCCCAGGGCGACGGTGCCCCGGCTCGCCGTCGGCACGTCGAGCTCGCCCGAGGCGCGCCCGCGCGGGCGCAGCGTCGCCGACAGCACCTGCACCGGTTCACCCGCGACGGATTCGACCGCGTCCACCGTCACCGCGAGCCAACGTCCATTGTGGACAAGCTCGACCGCGTCTGTGCAGCGCTCGAACCGCTGGACCTGCAGCGGCTCCACCGACCGGCGCGCGGCGACATCGGCCCGAGCCGCCACAGACCCGAAGGCCGACAGCACCAGCACCGCGAAGCCCGCGCCCACGGCGATGAGCCCCGGATAGCGCCACCACCAACCCAGGCCGAGCGCGACGGCGGCGAGCACTGCCACCGCCACGCCACGGGCGGTCGGGCGGATCACACGGCCTGGCGGGCGCGAGAGGAGGTCACGCGGATCGGGCAGCCGACCGCGGTTCCCGGTGGGGACCGAGGCGAGACGTCCGCGGCCATGATTCATCGCATCGCGGGGCTGGGCACCTCGACGGCGGCAAGCGCGTCCGCGATCACCCCGCCCGCGGTCTCACCGTCCAAAAGCGAGCGCCGCGTCAGCAGCAGCCGATGGGCGAGCACCGGCTCCACCAGGCGGTGCACATCATTTGGTACCACATAATGCCTTCCCTGAGCCGCCGCGTAGACCTGAAGGCAGCGCACGAACACCCGCATGGCACGCGGGCTGGCGCCGAGCCGCACCCGCTTGTCGGCACGCGTGGCCACCCCGATCTCCCGGACGTAGGCCAGCAGCGGCTCGGCGACGTGCAGGGTGCGTAGCATCGCGATGTAGTGCGCCACCTCGGCCGGGTCGGCCACGGCCGGGATGGCCTTCACCACGCCCGCGCTGTCGCCGGGGCGCATCACCGCGAGCTCGTCGGCCATGTCGGGGTAGCCGAGCGTAGTGCGGATCATGAAGCGGTCGAGTTGCGCCTCGGGCAGCCGGTAGGTGCCCTCCAGGTCGATCGGGTTCTGCGTGGCGATGACCAGGAACGGGTCGGGCACCGCGTGCGCGACCCCGTCGACGGTGACCGTCCGCTCCTCCATCACCTCCAGCAGCGCCGACTGTGTCTTGGCCGCGGCCCGGTTTATCTCGTCGGCGAGCACGATGTTGGCGAAGACGGGCCCGGGGCGGAAGGCGATCTGCCCCGTGCGGGCGTCGAAGACCGTGGTGCCGGTGACGTCGCTGGGCAGCAGGTCGGGCGTGAACTGGACGCGCCGCGACAGCCCGCCCAGCGCCGCCGCGAGCGAACGCGCCAGCGTCGTCTTGCCGGTGCCGGGCACATCCTCGATGAGGACGTGCCCGCCGGCGAACATCGCGACCAGCACGAGGTCCACAATGGACCGCTTGCCGCGCACGGCGATCTCCAGCGCGTCGCCGAGCCGGCCGTGCAGCTGCCGGAACGCGGCCACCTCACGCTCGCCGAGCATGTTGTAAACCTGTGCCTGCATCTGCGGCTGCATCGGGGCCTGCATCTGGGGCTGCATGTGACTCGGCGCGGTCATGGGATCTGGCACCCGTCGCACGGCGGCCGCTCCGGTGGCTCCCGGAATGCGTACGCCGAAACCTCGTTGGACTTGACGCTGCCGGCCTGCATCCAGAACCGGTAGGTCCCTCCGCCACCGCTGAGCTGGAAGTCGAACGACCTCGTCCAGCACGGCAGTGCCCGCGACCCCGTGGCCGGTCCCGAGTAGTTGACCGTGCACGTGCCCTCGAAGGTGCGCCAGGCGAACGGCGGGTTGAAGGCCACGTCCACATACCAGCTCGCCGACGCGGCCGGGTCCACATAGGCCGTCGTGATGACGTTGTCGCCGGTGTTCACCGGTTGGGCGGGCGCGTTGTGCGTGTAGCTGCCCCGTGCCACCGGGCCCTGCCCCTGGCCGTTGGAGGCCTTCACGTCGGCCTGCACCCGCATGCCGTGGCAGCGCGTGTTGCACGCGATGTCGATCGACCCGCTGCGCAGGGCCGTGAGGCCAACCGTCCTGGAGAAGCCGCGATCGGTGGTCAGCACCAGCTCGAAGCCGGTCAATGGGCTGCCGTTGTCGGGCGGCAACTCCCAGCTCGCCTCCACCCGCAGGGTCTGGCCGAACTCGTCCTGCGCACTGATCGCCACACCCGTCGCCGCGCCCGGAACCCTCGGCCCCGTCGGCCCGGCCGTGGTCGGCGGCGGCGCGCTCGTCCCGGCGCCTCCGCCGCTACCCGCGGTCGCGGTGGCGGTGCTCCGGGGCGGCTTGGTGGACGGCACGTTGGGTGACGGCCGGTTGTCGGGGTCGTTGACCGGCTGCGAGTCGTCGTGCGTCTCGGTCGTCGTGATCTTGCCATCTTCGTTGACGACCCAGCCGGTGTTGCCGCCGGCCACATGGATGAACAGCTTGCCGTCGTCGAGCACGAGCTTCGGCTCGCCTGCCGGGATCTGGATGTCGGGCGGGCGGTGCTCTCCGTCGCGATCGAGCACGAGCACCTTGCGGGCTCCCGCGCACGCGACATAGACCCGGCCGCGGTAGACGACCGGCTCGCCCGGCTGGTGGCAGCCCATCTTGCCCACGTCGACCGAGACCGCCCGGCCGCGGTGGAACAGCAGCACGGTGGCGGAGTCCACAACCGACACCGGCACGAGGTCGGAAGGCGCCTCGACGGCGGGGTTTATCGTGCCCGGCACCGTGCCCGTGCCCACCTGGACCACGGTGTCCTCGCCGGTGCCCACCCGGACCGCGACCCCCTTCTCGGGGGCGAAGAGCGTGACCCCCTGGTCGTGCGAGACGAGCAGCGAGCGCAGGCCGGCACCATCGACGCGGACCGACGATGACGTCTCCACCAGGGTGCTGGCGTCGGGCGACCAGGCCAGGGTGTGCAGCTGGCCGTCGCCGCGCAGCGCCCACAGCTTGCCCTTGCCGTCCATCGCGGCGTCGACGATCAGACCGCCCGCCATCCACCCGGCGCCGATCTGGCGCGCGGTGACCGGGTCGAGCCGCTGCACCGTGCCGCGCACCCGGTCCACGACGTAAAGTTCCTTGCCGTTGAGCAGGACCTCGATCGCACCGCCGCCATTGCCAAACCAGCGCCCACCAGTGATCAAGGTCGATACGTTGATGACCGTGACCGTCCCGGTGGTGGCGTCGGTGACCACGAGCAGGCCTTCGCGCTGGGCCAGGGTGATCTGATGATTGCCGGGCGCCACCCGCAGCCTGTTTTCCTGCTGGCCGGTCGCCGGGTTGACCTGCACGGCTTCGCCGCGCTGGTTGTCGCCGAGCCAGGTCAGACCATCCGATGTAGACAAACTGGTGGGCGCGATGCCGGAGGCGAACAGCGCGCCCGCGACAAGCACGGCTACCAGGGCCACCAGGGCAACCTCGGTGCCGCCTCGCATCCCAAACAGCTTGCGGCCCTTACGGATTGACAGATTCACGGCGAGCTCCCTCCCGCGCCCCGCAAGATCTGCCGAGCCAATCCCCCCATCGGCTCGGCCGTAGCACAGGGCAGCATAGCCGAAAATCGAAATCCCTCACGAAACCCGTCCGAGGTAGGACACCCATGCTGCTTATTCGGTACCAGCGCACGGCCGGATGGGCGGGAAAGGTCTCGATTTGGTCAAGGTCGGGGCCGTCGCGCGTGGACAGCCCCGACCTGGGGCAGCGGGATGGCAGCCGCTACCCTGCGTAGGTCTCGAACTCGGCGACCCTCGGTGTGGCGGTCGCGCTGACGATCTCAAAGGTGATCTTTTTCAGTGACGTCCGGGCGAAGCTGATGACGCCCGCGCGGTTGCCGGAGGCCAGGACCGCGCCGGTGTCGCCGTTGATGACCCGCCAGGAACCGATGGCGCCCACGGCGCCAGCCGCCTCACGGATATTGATCACCGATACCGACGTGGCAGCACCCCACTTGATCGATATGGAACCGGTCGAGCCGGCCGGTGACCAGTAGGTGAACATGTCGGCGTCCCGCACGTTGCCGTAGCTCGTCCCGCTGGCCTTGCTGGAGCCGTCGGAGCCGGCTCCGATGCTGAGGTTGGTCCCGCCGGGCTGGCTCGGTCCCGGTGTGGGACTGCTTGGTCCCGGCGTGGGGCTGCTGGACGGGCTGGGCGAGGTGGTGACGCTCGGCCGCGGTGTGGGGCTGGTCGGCGTCTGCGGCGTGCAGTTGCCGTCCGACACCTGCAGTCCCTTGTTGGCCCCGGCCGTCAGGCTCACGACGCTCGGCACGCAACCGGCCCCGTCGAGGCTGAACGAGTAGGGGATGCTGACGCTGGTGTTGGACTGCACGTTGGGGCCCGCCGGGTTGTGGTCGCTGCTCGGGCTCGACCAGGTCACGTTGTCGAAGATGTTGCCGCTGACCTGCCAGTAGCCGGCCTCGGTGGTGTAGAAGGTGCCCAGGACATCCCTGGAGTTCTTGAAATAGTTGTTGTCCACTTTGGCGCGGGCCCCGGCCCGGGAGTTGATGCCGGACTCGTTGAGGCTCACGTAGTGGTTGTTGTAGATGTGGGCGATGCCGCCTCGCAGCAGCGGCGTGCGGGAGTCGATGTTCTCGTAGAGGTTGTGGTGATAGGTGATGAAGCCGTTGGTGAGGTCGCTCTCGCTCGACCCGACCAGGCCACCACGGCCCGAGTTGCGCAGGATGCTGTAGGACAGCGTCACGTATTGGGTGTTGTCCTTCATGTCGAACAGTCCGTCGAAGCCCTCCGCCTCGCCGCCCGATGCCTCCAGCGTCACGTGATCGACCCAGACGTTGCGGACGGTGCTCTCCATGCCGATCGCGTCACCACCGTTGGAAATGGGTGAGCCCGACTTCTTGACGTTCCGGACGGTCACGTTCTGGATGATGATGTTGCTGGCGTCGCGGAGGTGGATGCCCAGCTGGTCAAAGACGGCTCCACTGCCGACCCCGATGATCGTGACGTTGCTGATCTGCTTGAGCTCGATCACGCCGGCGGCGGTGTTGCAGCTCGCGCCCGACACCTGGGCGGTGTTGCCGTGGTTGATGGTGCCCTCGACCTCGATGGTGATCGGGGTGCTGCTGCTGGCCCGGGTGCACAGGGCGGTGTGGATCGCGGTCCCCGTGGTGGCCCGCACGGTCTGCCCACCCGCGCCGCCGGTGGTCCCTCCGTTTTGGGTGGCGTAGCCGGTGACACCGCCGGTCGCTGCCGACGCGCCGGGGACCGACAGGGCGACACCGGTCGCGGCCGCAACGGCCGCGATGCCAAGTGCCGCATAGAGTCGCAATGCGACCGGTCGTCTCATCCTCGCCTCACTTAAGTCTTGAATGCTGGGGGTTTTGCTTGCGCGCAAAGTCGTCGCAGGTGCCGCGATGATCCGTCCCCCATGAGAACGATCCACATAGACCAGGAAAGCGCTTTCCAATCGCGAGGATAGGGCGGCCTCTATCCGCATGGCAAGACCTTGTCCCAATTGCCGCATATGCCAACGCGGTCCCGGGCGAAAGCGCCGTTCGCGTCATTGACCAGGCACGCACTGTCTACATAGGCCGTCCAATCCGGCCGATCACGGTTGGCTGGGACGGCGACCTGTTCATCCGGCGCTCCACCAGCACCACCAACGCCCGGTCATTCCAGCCATGGGCCAGGCCCGTTAAGGCGTCATCCCAGATCGGCGGGGCTCGGCGTGCGCCGGGCTCCGCCGGCTGTGCTTCCACGCCCGGCCGACGCTTGCCAGCCAAGTGATTTCGGCGAACAGGTCGGTGCCGCCGACCGTCTGCGCCGCCGCGTGAGGCCGGCGTGCCGCCCCGGACTCATACGCCGCAAGCGCGGCAGCGATGCGCCGCCCCTCGCTTTCCGGATCGTCGGGCGAGCCGTCGTCGAGATAGGGCCGCAGCCGCAACCGCCCATCGTTGATCTCCGTGACCAGTCTGGTGACGCGGTACAGCAGGCGATCCGTACGGAAAGTGCTCAGCCGCATCAACATCCCCACCGGCGTGGGATGGCTCTCGAGCGCGATCTCCGGAAAAGCCTGCCGCAGCGCCCACCACAGCGGAAACAGCCGCCGATACTGCCCGTAGGACCGCAGCCAGCGCAGCAGCTGCGGCAGCCAGGTGGCGCACGTGGCACCGATCCCGATGCAGTAGAAGGCGCCCGCCTGCGTGACGCGCGTGATGATCTGGTCGGGCCACCAGGTCGCCGCTCCGGTGAGCAGGAGAACCGCCTTGTTCAGCACCACGAGGATCCCGAAAACGCTGCCCACCAAGAGGAATCGCAGGCTTATCCGCAGCATCGCGGTGTCGGCGAGGGCAAGGTAGCGCCGGCTCATCCGGACGAGGCTCGCCTGCGCGAATCCAAAGGCGACAGTGAAAACGGCGCTGTAGCACCAGATCCACGGTGAATGCGCATAGGTCGCGAGGAACACCGCGAGCGGAGTCTCCCGATCGATCGGCGCGAGGAAGAAAAGGCACGACAGCAACACCAACGCCACCAGCAGAAACCAACCCAGCCGCCGAGCCACCACCCGAGCCTCAGCGGCCGGATGCGTCCAATGCAGAACCCAGCTCTGCAGCGCCCAAGCCATGATCAAGGCCGTGCTGTCAAGGAAAAGCTTTCCTATATTTGGTACGCCGAGAGCGCGGCCGATAGCGGCGTAAAAGTTGCTGTTTCCCACCAGGCTGACCACGACCACCGCCAGCGTCAGGTAGAAAAACGCGCGCCGCGCCGGGTCACGCGGCGCCGCGACGACCCCGCGCACGCTTTCGGCCAGAGTGATCAAACCGAGGATGATCGCGACGAGGTTCGCGGCCTCCTGCATGTAGTTGCCCACCGCTCAGCCGCCGTCCTCACGGAAGTTGAGCGCGCCGCGCAGGCGGCGCAAGACACCGTCACTCGGCCTGGACCGCATGCGGTCCAGCTGTTCGCTCCGGTCGAGCAGCAGCAGGCAGGCCAGCTCCTCGGCCTCCCGCTCGAGCCGGTCGCTGTATGAGGCGCGGCTGAGCATCCGGGCCACCACCGCCGGATCCAGATCCGGCAGCAACAGCCGAGCCACCTCACTCCCGGCCACCGGGCCGCAGTGACCCAGCAGCATGTGCGCGAGCTCGTGCCAGATGATGGCCTCCTGGTGCACCGGGCTCGTGGCCGAGTCGTAGCACACGTAGTCTTGCCGCTCACCCTTGAGCCACACGCCGCTTGGCGACTGTCCATCCCCGACAAACGGCAGCAGCAGGATCGGCCGCCCGCGCCGTTGGGCGAGCCGGGCGCAGAAGTCGGGCAGGCTGGCCGCCGGGGGCGGCCCGGCGGTGATCTCACGGCACAGACTGCGAACCTCGTGCATCCCCGTTCATCCCCCGTCAACGGCCAACCCACGGAGGCTACCGAGCCGCCCGGGATCTGTCGCCCCCGGATATGCTCCCTGTTACGCAGGACGGGGTAGTGGTCGCAGGGAGGCAAGCGTGTCGGGCACGGAGGGCCAGCGATCCCTCGCGGACAAGCTGAACCATCTGTTCGACGCCGTCCGCGGGCCGGGCAACAGGCCATACAGCAACCATCAGGTGGCCGCCGCCATCAACCAGAGGTCCGCGGCCCAGGGCGGGCCCACCATCGACCACAGCTACATCGCCAAGCTGCGCAGCGGCGGCCGGGCCAAGCCGTCATTCGAGATCATCGAGGCATTGGCCACCTTCTTCGGCGTGAAGGTCGACTATTTCAGCGACGAGGAGGCGGCGCGGCGCATCGACGCCCAGCTCGCCCTCGTGGCCGCGCTGCGCGACAGCGGCGTGCAGGACATCGCGCTGCGCGCGTCGGGCCTTTCCGCCGAGGGGCTGAGCACGATCACCGCGATCATCGACCAGGTCCGCAAGCTCGAGGGCCTCCCGCCGCAGTAGTGCGGGCTTCAGCCCGCCTCACCCTCGCCGAGCGGGCCGTGGAGCAGGCCGTCCGGGTCATACCGGTGCCACGGATCCTTGAGCCACCAGTTTTGCGGGCGGTGCGCACGCCACCTCGAAATGGTCGCTGGTCTCGCCAAAGGCGACCACCGATCAGTTTCGCAGAAGCCGCCACATCGGTCGCCACCTGGCATTAGGTTCATCCCATCGAGACCCGCAGGAGGAAACCTGCAATGAAGGACACGAAGAAGTCCGCCAAGCGCACCACCGCGGCCGGCAAGGCATCCGAGCGCTTCACGGACGAGGAACGGGCCGCGATGAAGGAGCGCGCCCAAGAGCTGAAGACGGCCTCGCGCCGCGGCCCGCAGGGCGCCAAGGCGGACGAGGGAGGCGACGTGCTCGCGAAGATCGCCGAGATGCCGGGACCGGATCGCGCCATGGCCGAGCGGCTTCATGCCATCATCAAGGCCAACGCGCCGGCCCTCTCGCCAAAACTCTGGTATGGAATGCCGGCGTATGCCAAGGCGGGCAAGGTCGTCTGCTTCTTCCAAAGCGCGCAGAAGTTCAAATCGAGATACGCGACCCTAGGATTCAGCGACACCGCAAACCTCGACGAGGGCGCGATGTGGCCGACCTCCTTCGCGCTCACGAAGCTGACCGCCGGCGACGAGAAACGGATCGCCACACTCGTCAATAAGGCCGTGAGCTGACGCAAGCGGCCCCCGGCGAGCCGCGTGCGCGCGGCATCGCGTCAGGGGTGCACGTCGGCGACCGGTATCACCGCCGGGTCGATCTGGAGCAATCGCAGCAGGGACTCGTTCTTGCGGGTGTCGACGACCTGTGGAAGCTCCCGGTCAACCCAATCGGCCCTGGCATGCAGGCCTCTGGACCGCAAGACTGCGATGATCTCAGCTTTGTCGATGTGCACGGTTGTCGTCCTGTCCATTTCATCGTCGGGGCAGATCGGGGAGATGGCGCGCGGCGGGCAGCCCGCCCCGGTGACGGCGGCCGCTGCCGCATATGCGGCTTGGTTACCGGCCGGCGGTGTCGAGTCCCGGATCGGGGTTTGGTTTACCGACGGCCGTGAGGATGTCCTGGGCATGGACGAGGTTATCGGGGGCGGCGGCCAGGATCATCGCCTCTTCGGCGACACTCTCGGCGGTAGGGGGTGCGATGACGAGCAGGTCGACGCGGTCGCCGTTGGCGCACAGCGCGGTGAGCAGGCTGACCGGTTGGCTGGTGAAGTAGCCCAGTCGCAGGACCCGGTCTGCTATGCCGAGGCGGCGTGGGCGGCTGTCCCAGCCCGCGGCGGCCAGGACCAGGCGGATGACCGGTCCACGGAGTCCGTCGATGGCCAATACCAGACCCGGAAGCTCGGCGACCGGGTCGGTCGAGCGGGGCCACCAGCCGCCGTCTAGCAGAGTGCGACGCGCGTCGGCGCGCACGATCCGAAGCCGTGGCGTAGACGGCGGCGTGAGCGAGACGATCGTCATACGATCACTGGCGATGGCAAGTGTCATGGCGGGTCCTTTCGTGCCGTGTCGCCGTGGCCGGCCGAAGCCGAGACTGCGGGCCGGGTTTGTGGGCACGGTGCTCCGGTGGATCTGATGCTTGTCTTCGTCGAGCCTGGGTCACGGGCGAAGCGACGGGTCAAGCGGCGCACTTGGATGGATCATCCGGACGGTGCACATCAACATCGTCGGGATCGCGGCGTCGACCGTGACGATCAGCATGAATACTCAGCACCGCGAATAGCAGCGTGTGCGGAGCACTCGCTGCCCGATCTGGCCCGGCCGTCGAGTCGTGGGACATGGCATCCGTCTGAGGGTTAGGCCGGTGTGGCGGGCACATCACGATTGGGATGCCGTCGAGTCCGGAGTCCCCCTATCGTACACCGGACCGCGACCAAACGTGAGCACGCGAGTCCACATTGGACGGCGCCTCCGCCGGAAGGCTCCGACGCGACCGCTGTGTCAAAACGGCTTCCGCTGCCCGCGCCGTCCCAACAGCCCAGCCAGCACGTCGGCGACGGTCTCGTCGTAGGCGCTGGAAAGCACGGACCACTGCGCCCGTTGCTGCGCAGGCGCGTGGACAACCGGTGGCGTCGACATGGCGTTGCGCTGGCGGTCCGCTATCCGGCCCGACGCTATCGCACATATCCAAGCCGGCACATCTTCATCGTCCGGATCCTGGAGCGGGGCAAGCCACCACACCTGCAAAAAAGTCGCGGCCACCACCGCATCCACGGCATCACCGGCAGACAGCACCGCTCGCACCTGCTGACGAACCTCACCCGACAGGGCGTCATACAGCAGCGCAAACGCCTTGCGGTCCGAGGCAGCGACCCGGCGCACCAGTTGCGCCAACGGCATTTCCTTCGCACGATCTCCCAGTGACGACGGTGTGTCGCACAGCATGACTGTCATGGCTTTCACCCTTCCGGCATGGTGGCATGCGGCCACCGGGATCCAGGGTGGAAGTGAGCGCAACCTCACTCGCGGTCAGCCTAGCTCCAGGGGCCTTCGGGCACGATGGAATTTACGCCCGTCTACTCGCACAGGCCCGATCAACGGGTTCAAAGCCAGACCCCAGCGGCACATCGGCGTGGCTTAGCGCCGTCTGTCTCATCGGCGACAGATCGCGGCCGCCCGCTCTACACCGTGATGACGACCTTGCCACGAGCGTGCTCCCGCCGCGAATAGCCGATGGCCTCAGGGGTTTGGCGCAGTGCGTAGGTCCGGTCGATGACCGGTGTGACCTTGCCGGATTCTATGAAGTCCCGCAACACCTCCAGGTCCTGCCCGCGCTCCGCGGGCTGCAGCGCGCACAGCCTCTGACCGACAAACGGTGACAGCACCCATGCGTACAGCAGCCGGCCCATCCCTCCCCACCAACTGCCACCGGCCTCGCCGCCGATGATGACCAGCGTCCCACGGGCGGTCAGGACTCGCCGCAACTGGGACAGGGGACGGTTGCCTGCCGTGTCGAGGATCAGGTCATAGTCGCGCGCCGATTCGGCGAAGTCGTCATGCTTGTAGTCGATGACGTCATCGGCACCTATCGATCGGACCAGGTCCATTTTGGTGGTACTGCATACGCCGGTCACTATCGCTCCATACGCTTTGGCCAGTTGGACCGCGAACGTGCCCACCCCGCCCGCCGCACCGATGATGAGCACGTGCTGGCCGGGCCGCACCTGACCCTTGTCGCGCAACCCGCGCAAGGCGGTAAGGGCG
>JBIOYB010000648.1:0-9092 GCA_044869915.1 Allorhizocola sp. | reverse complement strand
CCGCGTGTACGAGCTGGGCGGCGACATCCCGTTCACAATGGCCGAGCTGGCCGCCGAGGTGGCGCGCCAGTCCGGCAAGCCGGTGTCCTATCAGGACCTCGCGGCGGACGCCTATGCCAAGGCGCTCACCGGGTTTGGCCTCGACGAGGGTTACGCGAGCATTCTGGCCGACGCCGATCTCGGCATCGCCCGGGGCGACCTGACCACCGACAGCGGCGACCTGAGCCGCCTCGCCGGCCGGCCGACCACCTCGCTCGCCGACGCCGTCGCGGCCGGCTTGAAGGCCTGACCGGTCAGGCGGTTGTTCGCATAGTCCACGCATAGCCTCGGCCCATGGCGTCATCGGCATGATCCGTTTGTGGCACATGCCGATGCGCGCCGGGCTCGCCGCGAGCCAGGGCAGGCTGAGCCTGTCCGCCGCGATCGCCTGGACCACGCTCGGTTCGGTGCTGGGCGCGGCGTATGCCGGGACGTTCCAGAATCTCGTCACCGCGGCGTGCGCGGTTGCCGTGGGCTACTTCGTCTTCTCGCGCCTGTTGTCGCGAAGCGAGCGCGGCGCGCACCGCCGCTGACGGCGTCGCCCGACCACCGCGGCTCGCGGCGCTCGGCTTCTGGCGGGCCTCGGCTTCTAGCGGGCGATGTCGGCGCCGAGCGCGGTCAGCTTGCCCTCGAAGTTTTCGTAACCGCGGTTGATCAGGTCGACGCCGTGCACGCGGGAGCGGCCCTCGGCGGCCAGCGCCGCGATCAGGTGGCTGAACCCGGCCCGCAGGTCGGGGATGATCAGGTCGTGCGCGTGCAGCTTGGCCGGGCCGGCGATGACCGCGGAGTGGCGGAAGCCCATGCGCCCGAACCGGCACGGCGTGCCGCCGAGGCAGTCCTGATAAACCTGGATGTTGGCGCCCATCTGGTTGAGCGCATCGGTGTAGCCGAAGCGATTTTCGTAAACCGTCTCGTGCACCACCGACAACCCGTTGGCCTGTGAGAGCGCCACGACGAGGGGTTGCTGCCAGTCGGTCATGAAGCCGGGGTGCACGTCGGTCTCTAGCGCGACCGCGCGCAGGTCGCCGACCGGGTGCCAGAAGCGGATGCCGCCGCCCTCGGGCGAGTCGTCGACCTCGAACTCGCCGCCGATGGAGCGGAAGACGTTGAGGTAGGTCATCATGTCGGCCTGGCGCGCGCCGCGCACAAGGATGTCGCCCTTGGTGGCCAGTGCGGCCGACGCCCAGGACGCGGCCTCGATCCGGTCGGGGATGGGCCGGTGCACGAAGCCGCCGAGCCGGGGCACGCCCTCGATCTCGATCACGCGGTTGGTGTGCACCTTGATGATCGCGCCCATCTTTTGCAGCACGCAGATCAGGTCGATGATCTCGGGCTCGACGGCCGCGTTGGACAGCTCGGTGACGCCCTTGGCGCGCACGGCCGCGAGCAGGATCTGCTCGGTGGCGCCCACGGATGGGTAGTCGAGCTTGAACTTGATGCCGTGCAGCCCGTCGGGCGCCGACAGGTGCAGGCCCTCGGGCGCCTTGTCGACCATCGCGCCGAACCGGCGCAGCGCCTCGAGGTGAAAGTCGATCGGGCGACCGCCGATGTTGCACCCGCCGAGCTCGGGGATGAACGCGTGGCCGAGCCGGTGCAGCAGCGGCCCGCACAGCAGGATCGGGATGCGGCTCGACCCGGCATGGATGTTGATCTCGTCGACTCCGGCGCGCTCCACATTGGATGGGTCGAAGATCAGCTCACCGTCGCGCTCGCCGGGTGTCACCTTGACGCCGTGCAGCTCGAGCAGGCCTGTGACGATCTCCACATCGCGGATCCGCGGCACGTCGAACATGCGGCTGCGCGTCTCGCCGAGAACGGTCGCGACCATCGCTTTGGAGACCAGGTTTTTGGCCCCACGGACCGTCACAGCCCCTTTGAGGGGAGTGCCACCGTTGACGACGAGCACGTCCGACATGCGGGCCTCCGAGCGAGAAGGAATGAGGTGACTCACGAGATGTTCTAGCGACGCTCGAAAGCATAACGGTGAGTGACGTGCGCGCAAACGAACGTGTGTAAAAAATCGGAACGTAACCGACCAGCTACGGCAAAGCGAGCATTTGATCAAGCGCCACCCGAGCGTTGTGCGCGGTGTCGGCGTCCACCGTAATCTGGTTGGGCACGCGCCCGGCGACCAGCTCCTCCAGCGCCCACACCAGGTGGGGCAGATCGATCCGGTTCATCGTCGAGCAGTAACACACGGTCTTGTCGAGGAACATGATCTGCTTGTCGGTGTGCTGGTTGGCCAGTCGACGCACAAGGTTGAGCTCGGTGCCGACCGCCCACGCGGATCCCGCTGGGGCCTTCTCCAGCATTTTTATGATGTACTCCGTGGAGCCGACGTAATCGGCCGCCGTCACGACCTCGTGCCGGCACTCGGGGTGGACCAGCACATTGACCCCCGGCACCTGCTCGCGGATCGCCTGGACGCACTCGAGCGTAAACCGCCCGTGCACCGAGCAGTGCCCGCGCCACAGGATCATTTTGGCGTCGCGGATCTGCTGATCGGTCAGGCCGCCGTTGGGTTTGTGCGGGTCGTAGAGCACACAGTCGTCAAGCGACAGTCCCATCTCGAGCACGGCCGTGTTGCGACCCAGGTGCTGGTCGGGCAGGAACAGGACCTTTTCCCCGCGGGCGAACGCCCAGTCGAGGGCACGCTTGGCATTGGACGACGTGCACACGACGCCCTTGTTGCGCCCGACGAAGCCCTTGATGTCGGCCGACGAGTTCATGTAGGTGACCGGGATGGTCCTGTCCGCCACACCGAGGTCGGTCAGCAGCTCCCACGCCTGCTGCACCTGCTCGAGCACGGCCATGTCTGCCATCGAGCAGCCGGCGGCCAGGTCGGGCAGCACGACACGCTGTGCTTCGGAGGTCAGAATGTCGGCGGACTCGGCCATGAAGTGCACGCCGCAGAACACGATGAACTCGGCGTCGGGCCTCGCCGCCGCCTCGCGGGCGAGCTTGAACGAGTCGCCGGTCACGTCGGCGAACTGGATGACCTCATCGCGTTGATAATGGTGGCCGAGCACGAACACCCGGTCGCCCAGGGCCGCCTTGGCGGCGCGGGCACGCTCTACCAGACCGGGATCGCTCGGCGCCGGCAGATCGCCAGGGCAGTCGACACCGCGCTCGGAGGCCGGGTCTTTGCCCCGGCCGAGCAGAAGCAGTACGGGAGCACTCACGATCCCAATCATGCCCCTGCCTGTCTCGTGCGCGAGTGTGGCCTGCCACACTGTGTCCTCTATCAGCCACTTCGCAACGCAAGGAGTGGCTGACGCAGCGACCGCACAGACCTGTGGGCCGCGCATAAAGCGGCCTCCTGCTATCCACTCCGCGTCGCGCAGATCTACGGGCCGCATAATGCGGACATGCGCGTCGTGATCTGCCCCGATAAGTTCGCCGGGACGCTGAGTGCGGTCGAGGCCGCCAACGCCATCGCGGACGGCTGGCGTTTGGCCGCCCCGGCCGACGAGCTGCTGATCCGGCCGGTGGCCGACGGCGGGCCGGGCTTTGTCGAGGTGCTCCACGCGTCGCTGGGCGGCGAAGTTGTCGAAATTCCGACAACCGACCCGCTGGGCCGCGCGGTTACCGGCCGGGTGTTGGTCGTCGGCGACACGGCGTATGTCGAGAGCGCCCACGCGTGCGGCCTGCACCACCTGGCCCAGCACGAACGCGACCCCAAGGTCACCACCACCTTCGGCCTCGGCGCGCTGATCCTGGCCGGGAGCAAGGCCAAGCGTGTCGTCATCGGCCTTGGCGGATCGGGCACCAACGACGCCGGCGCGGGCATGCTGACCGCCCTGGGCCTTGTGCCCTACGACGCGTCGAACATCATCCTGCTGCCCGGAGGCGCCGCGCTGTACGCATGCGCGGACATCGCCGGTGAGATCGCGCTGCCGGAGGGCCTCGAGCTGGTCGGAGCCTCCGATGTGGACAATCCGCTGGTCGGGCCGGAGGGCGCCTCCGCCGTGTTCGGGCCGCAAAAGGGTGCCACGGAGGCGGACGTGGCGGTGCTCGACGCGGCGCTGTCGCACTGGGCCGGGGTGCTCGAGGAAGGCCTGCCGGGCTGCCCCGCTGGGCTGGCCCAGTTGCCGGGCGGGGGAGCGGCGGGCGGGCTGGGCGCGGCCATCCTCGCGCTCGGCGGCCGGATCATCTCGGGGATCGACCTCGTACGCGACCAGACCGGCCTCGACGCCGCGCTGGCCGGGGCCGACCTCGTGATCACCGGCGAGGGCTCGTTCGACCACCAATCGTTGCGTGGCAAGGTCATCGCGGGTGTGGCGGGCGCCGCCCGAGATCACGGCATCCCGTGCGCCGTGCTCGCGGGCCGGGTCACGACCGGCCGGAGGGAACAGGGCGCGGCAGGCGTGACCGAGGCGTTGTCACTGGTGGACCACTTCGGCTCGGTCGACCTGGCGATGGCCGAGCCGGCACGAGGGCTATTTGAGCTGGCCTCACGGCTGGCTGCCCAGTACTCGCGGTGAGCTTTCTTGAGTCGTTCCAGATTGCGTGCGATGGAGGTGAGGATCACACCGGGCACGACAAGGACCTGGGCCGTCAGGTCGCGGGCAAAGGCGGGAATCCCGGGCGAGTGAGCTAGCGTTACGTGGTACGACGGTTTAGCCACGCGCATGGGAGCGATAGTGACCACGGAAACTAGCACCGACACGACCGGCATCAACCTCACCGAGGTCGCTGCCTCCAAGGTCAAGGTCCTGCTTGAGCAAGAGGGCCGAGACGACCTGCGGTTGCGGGTCGCCGTGCAGCCCGGTGGCTGTTCGGGCCTGCGTTACCAGCTGTTCTTCGACGAGCGCGAGCTTGATGGCGACGTCGTGAAGGATTTCGGCGGCGTGGGCGTCGTCGTCGACCGCATGAGCGCTCCCTACCTGATGGGCGCCACGATCGACTTCGCCGACCGGATCGACGCGCAGGGGTTCACCATCGACAACCCCAACGCGTCCGGCTCCTGCGCCTGCGGCGACTCGTTCCACTGATCTGCCGGGCCCATTTGGCCCCTGGCTGCGTTGCTCGCCGGGTTGTGTGCAAACCCGGCACACGGCCCCGACGTGCGTCTTGCCAGGAACCAAATGGGCCTCGCCATATCCGTCGGGCCCATTTGGCCCCTGGCGGCGTGCGCGCGTTGGGACTTGCGCGGCCCACTACAAGGTGGACCGGCAGCGGGCGCGAAGCTCTGGTTGCCTTGCCAGCGACCAAATGGGCCTCGCCATATCGAGCCCGATAACCGGCCCGCCTTTTCCTGAGCGATGAGGGCGGGCCGGTTTTTTGCTGCGCTCCTGCTGTGCCCGCAACGCGGCCACCGGCGGCGCGGCGGGATGCGGTGCGCTCGATGTGACGGGCATGGGTTGCCGGGCGGCGGGTTATCCGCGGCCGGGCGGGAGCTGGCTGGCGTACTACGAGATCAGGGTGCCGGCCGGGCCCGGCGTGATGTTCGCGGCGCCGGGATGCGGTGCGGCGCGGCTGTGGGCGGGCGGTGCGGCTCGGGGCCGGGCTGCGTGACGGGGCGGCTGGATGCGGTGCGGCGGGCATGGTGCCGGGTAGCGGGGCCGGCGGGGTGGCGGTCGCGGCTGGGCGGCGGGGGTGGGCCGTGCGGGGTGGCGGGTCCAATTCGGACGGGCGGTGCGCGCGGGGTCGGGTCTGCGGCGTGGGCGGGTGAGGGCTTCCGGCAGTCGGATATGCGCCAGCTGATCGACGGCTTCCGATCCTGGCCTTACCGTGTCGGCATGTGCTTCGGCTCCGCGCTGAGAACAGACATCAGAGTGTCCATTCAGGACCGTTCAGCCCCGGATCGCGTGTCCGGGCATCTGGCGACCGGCATCCTTGCCGACGGCGACATCGTGCTCATCCCGAATCCGGGCGGAGTGCTGCTGAAGGCGACCGAAAAATCGTTGCAGGCGCTGGTCTTTCCGATGGAAATCGACGAGCACTCGCGCATCGATGTTGTTGACGTTTGGAAATTTTCTGGGTACCGGTTGAGCCGCGCCGATTATCCGGTCGCGGCCACCGGGCGGCTGGCGCATCACAGCACCTATGCGGCGCAGATCCGGTCCGTCGACCCGGAGCGGCTTGCGTCCGAATTGGACAATCGCAAGGGCGACCTGTGGGAAGCACTGTACGCACTGGAGGCGATACCGCCCGGGGTGGGCGAGATCGACCGCGAACTGCTTGCCGCCGTGGACCGGATCGAGCGGGCGCAGCACCGTCCAAAGCGGACCGACCACGCCTTCGACTCCTATGGCGAGATGACCGGCGGCTGGTGCATCTTCTTCTGCTTCTGCCACCCGCACGATCCGGCATAAGCCGTGCTGCTCAACGTTTTGCTCGCGTTCGCGGTCTGGTTGCTGGACGTCGCGTTCTTCACCACGGCCGGAAGCAACCTGGCGCAGGTGGGCGAGGGCAACCTGGCGCCGCTGCTGACCGTCGGCTACGCCGGTGTGGGGGCGGCCGCGCTGGTGTGGCGCAGGCACGCGCCCGCGGCCGTGTTTGGTGTGGTGCTGGGGCACGCGGTCGTCGGAGCGGCGTTCGTGCCCGGGTATCACCCGGTGGTGCCCCTGCTCGTCGCGCTTTACACGGTCGGCGCGCACCTGCACCGGCGCATGTCCTGGCTGATCGCCCCGGCGGTCGCGCCCTACACGATCATCGCGGCCAACGAGGCGTGGCGGGAGGCTCCCGCCGACCGGGTCGTGACCTTCGTCGGGCTGACCGCCTTCTTCACGCTCTTTTGCGCGGGCGTGTGGGCGCTGGGCTACTGGGCCGGGCTGTCGCGCAGGCGGCTGGCCGACTCGGTGGACCAGGAGCGCGCCCGCATCTCGCGGGAGCTGCACGACATCGTGGCGCACGCGGTGACCGTGATGGTGCTGCAGGCCGCGGGCGCGCAAAAGGTGCTGCACACCGATCCGGGCCGGGCCGGTGAGGCGCTGGGACGGGTGGAGGCCCTCGGCCGGCAGGCGATGAGCGAACTGCGCAGGATGCTTGCCCTGCAAGGGGATGCGGCCGCCGATCCGGTGGAGCAGCCGGGCCTGGACCGGATCGATGAGGTCGTCGACCGGGTGCGGGCTTTAGGCGTACCAATAAAAATAGAGGTTTCAGGCACTTCAAAAACGGTCGATCCCAGTGTCGGGCTTGCCGCCTATCGGGTGGTGCAGGAGTCGCTGACCAATGTCGCCAAGCATGCGGGCACCAGGGCGTCGGCGACGGTGCGAATGCGGTGGGGTGACGACCTGACGCTGGAGGTCACCGATTCCGGTGTGGACAGTGCGCCCGCGATCGGCAAGGCCCTGTCGACGGGTCGAGGGCTGCACGGGCTGCGTGAGCGGGTGGCCATCGCCGGCGGGACCATGGAGGCGGGGCTCGTGTCGGGCGGCGGATATGCCGTGCGGGTGTCGTTGCCGGTGGCCCAATCGGTTGCCCAGCCGGTCGCCCAGCCGGTTGCCCAGCCGGTTGCCCAGCCGGTTGCCCAGCCAGTGGCCCATTCGGTCCGGTCATGAGCATTCGCGTGATGCTCGTTGACGACCAGCCGCTCGTGCGGGCCGGTCTCGCGATGCTGCTGTCGGATTTTGACGTGGTCGGGGAGTGCGGCGACGGCGCGGCCGCGGTCGAGCTGGCCCGGACGCTGCGGCCCGATGTGGTCCTGATGGACGTGCGGATGCCCGGCATGGACGGGGTCGAGGCGACCGCGCGAATCGACGCCAAAGTCCTGATCCTGACCACGTATCACCTCGACGAGGCGGTGTTTGGCGCGTTGCGGGCGGGCGCGGCCGGATTCCTGCTCAAGGACGCGGCACCGGTCGAGCTCGAAATGGCCGTGCGCGCGGTGGCGGCCGGGGAGGCGTGGCTCGACCCGGCGGTGACCCGCCGCCTGCTGGACCGGTTCGGCAGCCTGCACGAGCCGCTCGCGAGCCCGGCTGAACTGGGCACGCTCACCGCGCGCGAACGGGAGGTGCTCGCGCTCGCGGCCCGCGGGCTCAACAACGCGGAGATCGCCGCGGAGCTGTACATCGGTGAGGCGACCGTCAAGACCCACCTCGGGCACGTCCTGCTCAAGCTGGGTGTCAGGGATCGGACACAGGCCGTCATAGCGGCCTACCAGACCGGTCTCGTCCAGCCGCCTTCCACTCGGAGTCAGCCGACCTTGCTAGGGTGATATCCCGTTGCCTTTCCCCCAACAGCAGAAGGCGGTCCCATGAAGATCGCGGTCACCGGGTCGATCGCCACTGATCACCTGATGCACTTTCCCGGACGGTTCGCCGACCAGTTCATCGCCGACCAGCTGGACAAGGTCTCGCTGTCGTTCCTGGTCGACGATCTGGTGATCCGGCGCGGCGGAGTTGCCGCAAACATCGCCTTCGGCATGGGCCAGCTCGGGCTCAAGCCGCTCCTCGTGGGCTCGGTCGGTGCCGACTTCGCCGACTACCGCTCCTGGCTCGAGCGGCACAACGTCGACTGTGACTCCGTGCACATCAGCGAGGTGGCGCACACGGCCCGGTTCGTGTGCACGACCGACGACGACCTGTGCCAGGTGGCTTCGTTCTACGCGGGCGCGATGGCCGAGGCGCGCAACATCGAGCTCCAGCCCGCATTCGAGCGGGCGGGCGGGCTCGACCTGATCCTGATCGGGGCCAACGACCCGGTCGCGATGACGCGACACACGCTGGAGTGCCGCGAGCGCGGATACGCGTTCGCCGCCGACCCGTCGCAGCAGCTGGCCCGCATGGGCGGCGAAGAGGTGCTGCAGCTCATCGACGACGCCGAGTTCCTGCTCACCAACGAGTATGAGAAGTCCCTGCTCGAGTCCAAGACGGGCCTGTCCGACGCCCAGGTGCTGGAGCGGGTCAAGATCCGGGTCACGACCCTCGGCAAGGACGGTGTGGAGATCACCGGGCGGGGCATGGAGCGCATCCACGTGCCGGTCGCCCGCGAGGTCAAGGTTTACGACCCGACGGGTGTCGGCGATGGCTTCCGTGCGGGCTTCTTCGCGGCGCAGTCGTGGGGCCTCGACCTCACCTCGGCCGCCCAGGTCGGCTCGCTGCTGGCCG
>JBIOYB010000647.1:0-9805 GCA_044869915.1 Allorhizocola sp. | reverse complement strand
CGCCGAAGCGGAAGCCGCGCTTCTCGTACATCGCCAGCGCCGCCTCGAAGTCGGGCCCGCGGCCGGTCTCCAGGCTGAGCCGCGACAGGCCCCGCGCCTGCGCCTCGGCGATGATCCGTTCCAGGATCGCGGCGCCCACGCCGGCGCGCAGGTGGTCCGGATGGGTGCGCATCGACTTGACCTCGCCGACGCCGACGCCCAGCGCCTTCAGCGCACCGATGCCGGCGATGGCCGCGCCGCGCCAGGCGCTCCAGACGGTGACCTCGGGCGCCTGCAGCCCCGTCAGGTCCAGCGCGAACACGTGCTCGGCCGGCGTGACCGAGTACATCTCCTCAAGATGCTCCGTGAGAAGCCCGGCAATCCCCGGCCCGGACAGGTCATCAACCAAGATCTTCATCCCGCGCATCATATTCAGTTCGTTTTACGCGCGAATTTTCGTCGTGTTGCAGGCTGTTTTCGCGGTCAGAACCTGGCCATCAGCGCGCGCACATTTTCGATGTAGGCGTGGTTGGTGTAGTAGCCGGGCGCGTCGTCGGTCGCCGATTTGTCCACCGAGCCGTGGCCGACGTTGTAGGCGGCGATGACCGCGTTGAGCAGGCACCACTCCCGGTGGTCGGCGACGGCCGGGTCCTGCGAGCAGTCGGACGTGCGCAGCGCGTAGTCGCCCTGACCGCCGTTGAAGTAGCTGTCGGCGAAATACTTGATGAGCCACTGCAGATAGGCGCTGCCGAGCATCGCGTTGCCCTGCACCTCACGCACGTTGTAGCTGGTCTCGAAGCGCCTGTTCATCCAGTCGCCGGTGGCCGGCAGCACCTGCGTGGCCCCGAACGCGCCCACGCACGAGACGATGGCCGACTGCCAGCCGCTCTCCTGCTCGGCGACGGCCTTGAGGAGATTTTCGGGCAGGGTCACATTGGACACGGTCCAGAATCGGCGGGCGGCCGCGGTCTTCAAAGCCGCGCCCACCTGGTCTTTGGGCGCGTTGGTGCCCTCGTAGTGCGGCACGCATCCGCTCGGCTCGGTCGGCGGTGGGGGCGGCGCGGGCACCGGGCTCGTGGTGGGTTTGCGGCTCGGCTTGGGCTTGGGCGACGGCGATCGCGAAGGTGACGCGGTCGGCGAGGGCGGCGGCGAGAAGGTGGGCGACGGAGCCAGGCTGGGCAGGACCGACGCCTTCTCCGAGAGAGCCGCCCCAGGGCCGGAGAAGCTGTTGGCCGCCGTGCCCTGGTTGCCGCGCAGCATCAGCACTCCCGCGCCCGTGATGCTGAGCACAATGAGCGCCATCCCCAACACGACGGCATGCGAACTTTTGACGCGCACCGACCGACCTCCTCCCCGAGGGATCGGGTCAGCCTACCGTGTCGTGCTCCGCCTCGTGGACCGCGATGATGGCACCCGTTGTAGGGTCCCGATGTGACCGATGACGCGACGTTCGACTGGGCGCGGGAGCCACGCGAGTTGCCCGCGCATTTGAGCGCCGAGGCGGCGGCCAATCCCGGCGGTTCGGTGGCCGAGATCGACGGCTCGCAGGTGTCCGATCCCGACGGTTACGTGCCGTCGGAGGCCATCATCGGGGTCTATCCGGTCGGGCCGGATGGGCTGGCCACCGGCGAGTTTCTGCGCAATCCCGGGCACGGCCCGGTGCGCGACGACTTCGGCCCGCTGGAGGCGCCCGACCATTGGCTGGGCTGGCTGCCCGACACGCCCTCGGCGAGCGTCCGCGCGGCGGTCGAGGACATGCTGTCCGACCAGGTGGCCGACACCGTCGTGGGCTGGATGAAGGTGATCGACGAGCCGGTGTTCCTCACGGGCGGGCGCCGCCTGCCCGACGACCCGGACAAAATGGTGGTCACGCGGGCGGCGGTGGCCGTGCCGCTGGCGTTCTCGGCGCTGCCGCCGGGCGGCCACCCGGAGATCCTCACCGGCGTCTTCTCGTGGGCCGCTGCCGGGCTCGACACCGCCGACGGCCGCGAAGACCGCGCCTGGCTCGACCTCGGCATGGACCGCGAAGAGGCCGAAACCCTGCTGCAGCAACGCATTTACGAGCTTGACACCGGCCCCTGACCGCCGCCCGGTCCGGGCTGGCATGGCTGGTCACACCGCTGCGACTCGGGTGACCGGGGCGTGCGCCGCGGAACTACTCTTGGCGCATGTGCACGGTGATCGTCAGCTTCGAGCCGGATGCGCCGACGCCGGTGCTCCTGATCGGTGTGCGGGATGAGTTCCTGGAGCGCCCGTGGGTGGGGCCCGGCCGGCATTGGCCCCAGTGGCCGGAGCTGATCGGCGGGCGCGACCTGCGGGCGGGCGGCACGTGGCTGGCGGTCAACGAGGCCGACCAGCGCGTGGCGTGTGTCCTCAATGGACTCGGCGAGCCGGCGCCGGAGGCGATCCGGCGTTCGCGCGGTGAGCTGCCGTTGCTGGGTGCGCGCGGGCTGGTGGGCGAAGGTGCACGCGGGTTGCCGGCCGAGGGCGTGGGCTACGACCCGTATCACCTGGTCGTCGCCTCGCCTCGGGAGGTGTGGATGTCCAGTTGGGACGGTGTCACGCTGGCGCGCAAGGGGCTCGGGCCGGGCCTGCACGTGATCGTCAACAGCGGGCTGGAGGGCGAGCTGGACTTCCCCGATGAGCGGGGCCGCGACGACATGCTGCGCCGGGTCGCGCACTTCCGGCCGCGGCTGCTGTCCGTGCCCCGCCCCGACCCGATCAAGGATGGCTGGGGCGAGTGGCTCGCCATCGCGGAGGGCGACGGGCTGGACCCGCTCGACCCTCGGGCGATGGTGCTGCGGCGCGAGCTCGCGGACGGCAAGCTCTGGGGCACGAGCTCGGTGTCGCTGGTGGCCCTGGCCCCGGGCACGCATCGATACGATTTTATTGACAAAAATAGTTAGCACTCTTAATAGTTAACTTTATGAGAAGAAGCGCGGCAGTCCTCCTTCTGTTGATCTGCGCAATCGCCTGGCCGACCCCCGCCTCGGCGGCCAACCTCGTGGCCAACCCCGGATTCGAGTCCGGCGCGCTGTCCCCGTGGGCCTGCACCGGCGGCCTGGGCTCGGTCGTGACCAGCCCGGTGCGCACCGGCACACGCGCCCTCGCCGGCGCGGCGTCCGCATCGGACAACGCCAAGTGCACCCAGACCGTGGCCGTGCAGCCCAACACGGCCTACGTCCTGAGCGCATGGGTGCGCGGCAACTACGTCTACCTCGGTGTGACCGGGGGCAACCAGGTCTGGACCCCGTCGGCGGCCAACTGGACCGAGCTGCGGCTCAGCTTCACCACGGCGGCCGGCCAGAGCAGCGTGCAGGTCTACCTCAACGGGTGGTACGGCCAGGGCACGTACCACGCCGACGACGTATCGCTCGACGGGCCGGGCAGCGGCCCCGGCGGGCCCGGCATCCCCACCGGCCTGACCGTCACGGCCGCGACCAACAGCTCGATATCGTTGTCGTGGAACGCTGTGGCCGGCTCCACCTCGTACCGTATATATGAAAACAACACCCTCGTAGCGAGCCCCACCGCGACCACGGCGACCATCGGCGGCCTCGGGGTTTGCACCACGCACACCTACACCGTCGCGGCGGTCAACGCCACCGGCGAGTCGGCGCGCAGCGCGGCCGCCACGGGCTCGACCGGCGGCTGCCCCACCACACCCGGCCTGCCGACGGCGCCATATGTCGACATGGGCGCGTGGCCGACACCGTCGCTTGTGGACATGGTGACCGGCGGTAACCTCAGGAGCTTCACGCTGGCGTTCATCACGGCCTCGGGGTGCAGGGCCATGTGGTTCAACGCATACGACCCGCGGCAGGGGTGGGCGCGCGACCAAATCGACGCGATCCGGGCCCGCGGCGGTGACGTGAAGATCTCCTTCGGCGGCGCGACCGGCATCGAGCTGGCCCAGTCGTGCACGACGGTCGCCTCGCTGCAGGCCGAATATCAGGCCGTCGTTTCCGCGTACAACCTCAAATATATCGATCTCGACATCGAGGGTGCGGCGACGGCCGAACCGGCATCGGTCGCCCGGCGCTCGCAGGCGCTGGCCGGGCTGCAGCAGGCCAACCCGGGCCTGAAGGTCTCGCTCACCCTGCCCGTGCTGCCCGAGGGCCTGACCGCCGACGGCCTGGCCGTGGTCCGCTCCGCCCGCGACGCCGGGGTCAACCTGGACCTGGTCAACGTGATGGCGATGGACTACTACCGCAACGGAGATTACGGCGACTTCGCGGTGCAGGCCGCCAACTCCACCTTCGCCCAGCTGAAGTCCTTGTATCCCAGCAAGACCGACGCGCAGGTCTGGAAGATGGTCGGCGTCACGCCCATGCTCGGGCAAAACGACGACGGACGCATCTACAACCAGGCCGACGCGCGCCAAATGGTCACGTTCGCGCAGGGCAGGCACCTGGGCATGCTCGCCTTCTGGGAGATGACCCGCGACCGCAACGCGTGCACGGGCGCGCTCTACCGCTGCACCAACATCGCGCAAACGCCCTACGAGTTCAGCCGCATCTTCGCGGGCTACACGGGATAGCACGCAACAATTCCGCTCGCCCGGGCGTTCTACCCCCATGACTCTGACCCCGAACTGGTGACGCTGTATGTGACCGAGCGCGGGGCCGGCACACCGAGGGAAATCCTGGTCACCATGGACGGCGGGGAAACTGGGCGTCGCTTCCGTGGGCCAACCCGCCGATGGTGGCGCAGCTGGTCGGCGGCCCCTATCAGATGCGCTGCCCGGCAGACACCGGGCTCGAGGAGCAGCCCAGCAACGGCAAGTGCGATCGGCAGGACCTGGTGCGGGTGGGGGCCGGACCGGTCTCGCCGCAGCCGCCGCTGCGCGACAGCGCCGCGGAAGCCACGACGGGTGCCGACGGCCGGATCTGGATCGTCGACAGCGAGCAGAAGCGGCTCGTGCTCAGCGCCGACGACGCCAAGACGTGGCAGGAGCTGCCGCTGCCGCCGGGGCTGCTGCAGCTTTCGGCGGATGGCAAGCAGGCATGGGTGTTTGGCGACGGCACGATGTGGGAGCTCGTCGACCCGAACCACTGGCGGAAGGTGTTCACCGCGGAGGTGCAGTGGGGAGTCTACCTGGGCGAAGGTCTCTGGCTGGTCAAGCCGGTCAAGCAGGTGGAGACGGCCTATTTCCAGGATGGCCAATACACGCCGCTGGGCGAGCTGGGGGCCGGGTGACCTCGGCGAAGCTGCTCGTCGACGGCACGGTGGCCATCAGCGGCGACAACGGTCTCTATCTCAGCGATGGCACAGGCCGGGATCGCGCGTGGGTGCTGATCAGCCTCTGAACGATCCCGGCCGGTGCCGATCAGCCGATCACGTCGAGGAAGGCGTCGGCGAGGACGGCGTGGCCGGGCAGATTGGGGTGGATGCGGTCGTCGGCCCAATCGGAGGGCTTGGAGGAGGCCAGCACGCGGTCATAGGCGTCCTGCGTGCCCACGTGCAGCGCGCCAAACTCCTGCGCCAGCCGCGCCACCACGGCCCGATATTGATCCGACAGCGCTCGCTGCGGCTCGTCGCGGTCCGGCTCGATGATGTAGGGATCGGCCAGGATCAGTTTGCACGCCGTGGTTTCCACCGCCCGGCGAAGCAATCCGCGATAGGTGTCTTCATATTCTTTTATGGGTACCGCTTCGTGGTCGCGCCCGTCGGCGAAAAACCGCCACACGTCGTTGATGCCGATCATCACGCTGAGCCAGTCGGGCCGGGCCTCGATGACGTCGGTGTCCCACCGGGCGGCCAGGTCGCGCACGGTGTTGCCGCCGATGCCGTGGTTGAACCAGGTGAGCCCGAGCTCGGGGTGGCGCGCCGTGACGAAACTGCGCACGAGGTTGAAATAGCCGCTGCCGAACGGCGCCTCGCCCCACGTCCGGCCGGCATCCGTGATGCTGTCTCCGATGAAGACGATCCGTTGGCCCGCTTGGAAAATCATGCTACACACCCTCCGAATAGGACAGTACCGCAACGCCGCGTGGATCAAGCTTAGCGCCGCCCAGGATGGGCGTCCCGCCGGGCGGAACGCAGACCGTGACCTCGGCGTGCGTGTGGTTGAGCAGGAACAGATATCGGCCGCGCCGGACCGCCTGCACGCCCTCGGGCAGGCCCGGCAGCACCGGCTCTACGCCGGCCCCGGCGCAAGCCCTGTCCAGCAGGGTGCGCATCAGCTTCGGCGACGGGCGGGTGGCCAGATACCACGCCACACCCGCGCCGTGGGCGTGCCGCGTGACCGCGGCCCGGCCGTCGGCGAACGTCACGACCGGCTCGGCTCCCTCCAAGGTGAGCCACTCCGACCAGAGCGAAGCACTATCGGAGCCCAGCGCCACGGGCCCGTCAAGCGGCCACCACTCGTCCACGCGCAGCCCGAGCACCTCGCGCAGCGGGGCCGGATAGCCGCCCGGGTGCACGCGATCGTTCCCGTCGACGATGCCGGAAAAGTACGACACGAACAGGTGCCCGCCGCCGCGGACGTATTCGGTCAGCGGGCGCCCGTCGCACAGCAGATACAGGTTGGGCACGACGACGAACCGGTAGCCGGATAGATCCGCCGACGGAGGCACGACGTCGCACGCGATGTTGGCGTCGAACAGCGGCCCGTAGTGCGCCATCAGCGTTTCGAACAGGTCGATGCGCGCCGGATGGGCGTCGCCCTCGACCGCGTGCCAGTTGTCCCAGTCGTGCAGCAGCGCCACATCGGCCTTGATCCGCCCGCCCCCGCCTACCTTCCGCAGTTCGTTGCCGAGCGCTCGGATCTCCTCGTGCACCCGGGTCTGCGCCCCGCCATGCGGAACCATCGCCGAGTGGAAGCGCTCCGCGCCGCCCAGCGACTGCCGCCACTGGAAGAACATCACCGCGTCGGCGCCCTGGGCCACCGCCTGCCAGCTCCACAGCCGCATCGTGCCGGGCGGCTTGGGCGCGTTGTGCTCGCGCCAGTTGACCGCGCTCGGCGCCTGCTCCATCAGCAGCCACGGCTGCCCCTGCCGCGCACTGCGCACCAGGTCGTATCCGAGCGCCGCCTCCTTGTGCGCCTTGGGGTCACCCGGATCGGGATAGCTGTCGAGGCTCACCACGTCCATCGACGAGGCCCACTTGTAGGAGTCGATCGGCTTGTGCACCAGCCCGATGAAGTTGGTCGTCACGGGCTTGTCCGAGTGGCGGCGCACGATGTCACGCTCGGCCAGATAGCACGCCAGGATCGCGTCGTCGCTGAACCGCGCGAAATCCAACCGCTGACCCGGGTTGAGGAACGTCGGCGCCGTGCGCGGCGGGTGGATCTCCGCCCAGTCGCTGTAGCGCTGCGACCAGAAGCCGGTGGCCCAGGCCCGATTGAGCTCGTCGATCGTGCCGTAGCGGGCGCGCAGCCACCGCCGGAAGTCGTCCGCCGACACGTCGCAAAAGCATTGGCGCACATGGCATCCAAACTCGTTGCCAAGGTGCCAGATGGTCAGCGCGGGATGGCCCGAATAGCGCGCCGCCACCCGCTCGACGAGGCGGGCGGCGTGGTCGCGATAGACCGGGCTCGACGGGCAGTAGTGCTGGCGCGCGCCCGGCCAAAGGATCGCGCCGTCCTCACGCCTCGGCAGCACCTCGGGGTGGCGGTGCGACAGCCAGGGCGGGGGCGACGCGGTCATCGTGGCCAGGCTGGCCCCGATGCCGGCCTCGGCCATGAGGTCCATGACGCGGTCGAACCAGCCGAAGTCGAACTCGCCGGGGCGCGGCTCCACGCTCGCCCACGAGAAGATGCCGACCGAGACCAGGTTGACGCCGGCCTCCCGCATCAGCGCCATGTCCTCGGTCCAGACGTCCGGGCTCCATTGCTCGGGGTTGTAGTCGCCGCCGTACCAAATAGTCACTGGTTTAATCGCTCCAAAACTTAACTGGACGTAGGACATGGGACGTCCACCGATAGAAGTTAGAGTCATAACAGAACGGACGTCAAGCGGAGGTTCGATGGCCAAGGCAACGGTGCAGGATCGCATCGTCGAGCTGATCCATGAGCGCGGGCTGCCGCCGGGCGCGCCCATGCCCACCGAGCCTCAGCTGATGGACCTGCTCGGCGCGAGCCGCAACAGCGTGCGCGAGGCGGTGCGGGCGCTGCAGGCCCTGGGCATCGTCGAGATCCGGCACGGCTTCGGCACGTTCGTGGGCAAGGCCTCGCTCGACGTGATGAGCCCGTCGCTGCGCTTCCGCATCAAATCGGGCGCGATGGGCGGCGTCCACGCGCTGCGCGACCTGGTCGAGGTGCGGGAGCTGCTCGAGGTGGGCCTCGTCGCGCGTGTCGCCGACTCGACCACGCCCGCCCGACTGTCCGCATTGGACGCTCTGGTGACCGCGATGCAGACCGATCTGGAGGCCGATCGCGCCTTCCACGCGCTGCTGTATGAGTCGTGCGGCAACGAGCTGGTGCTGCAGCTGATCGACCTTTTCTGGTATGTCTATCACGACGTGGAAGAGTTGCTCGGGGCGCCTTCGGAGCGCACCGACCAGATCGTGGCCAACCACCGGCGCATCGTGGATGCGTTGCGCCGCAACGACCCCGACGCCGCGCAGCTGGCCATGCGCAATCACTTCCGCGACGTCAAGGCGCGCATCGCCCGGGCCGAGGCTAACGCTAACGCAGCAGATTCCCATCGCCCCAGATAAACCAGCCGCCGCAGGTCGCACTCCGCACGCTCAGCCGCAGCCGGCGCCCGCCCGCCACGGAAACGTCGACGGCCTCCCGCTGCCCCTTGGCCACCTCCCGGTCAAACAGCGGCCGGTCGTCCAACTCCGCCCAGAATTTTGCCTGAGCCGAGCCCTCTTCGCTGTCGGATATGCCGACCGTGACGGTGAATCGCTTGTACTGCCTGCCCAGATCGAACACGATCGCCGGGCGGGAGCCCTCGCACCTGGGCTCGGAAGTCGTGTAGGCCGCGTAGCTTCGGGGGTAGCTCGTGCCCCCGATGCCCCGGCGGCCCCGCTCCCACCGGCCCCGCTCCTCCTCCACCGGCGCATCGACCAACCATGTCGAACGGCTGCGCGGCGGGTAGGCGATCCACAGCGTGACCCTTAACTCCAGCGCGGGTTTGTCTGCGCCTTCCGCATAGGGCTCGCCCTTGCGGATCACGGTCATCCGGGCCACCGAGCCGCGGTCGGTGATGGCGCACAGGACCGTGCCCTGCTCGAGCCACGCGACCGGCTCGGCGGTGTCCGGCTTGGGCGCGTGGGCATCCGTGGCGCACTCGTCCGGCGACGCCCCGGCGGAACGCCCACGGCCGAAGGCCACCGCGCGCGTGCCCGCGATCGTCAGCTCCTTGTCACAGCCGTGGTACACGAAATCCATCTTGGGCGGGACAGGATCCTGGTCCCAGACGAGCGACGTGGTCAGCTGATCGAGATCCACCACACGCCGGGAGCAGAATTGCGGCGGCTGCACCTCGAGCACCCGTGCCGAATAGACCACGATATAGCCGGATCCGCTTGCCGTCGGCCCGGCCGACGCGGCCACCAGCGCCCCGATCATCGCCGCGGCAGCCGCACTTCGCCACGCCGCTCGCGGTGGCAAACGCCAGGCCGTCCGCGGTTGTCTCGAGGTTGGCGGAGGTGGGGGTGGAGGCTGGAGGCCGCCTTCCGCGATGGTCCCGATGACGAAGGCTGCCGCGCCTTGCGCCGCCGCGTGCCGGTCCTCGCCCGCGACGCCCCTGACCACCGCCCAGTCGATCCGCGCCTTCGCGGCGGCGGCGTAGACGCCCGCGCCCTCTCGTTCCCAAGCGATGGCGTCGGGTTCATGCGCCGTGGCGCGGTCCGTCGAGACGATATGTCCAAAGTG
>JBIOYB010000646.1:0-6993 GCA_044869915.1 Allorhizocola sp. | reverse complement strand
CTGTTGCTGGGCGCCGTCGCGCTCGAGCGCCGGGACTGGCCGCAGGCGCGCTCGCATCTGCGCGCCGCGCTCGTGCAGGCGCGCAAGGCGGGCGACCTCGTGATGCTCGGCCGGGCGCTAAACAATCTGGGCGTGTGTTCGGCGTTCGACGGGCGGCTGCGCGACGCCGAGCGGCAGACCGCCGCGGCCCTGACCGCCAAGCGCCGCAGTGGCGCCGGGCCCGTCGAGCTGGCCAGGACGCTGAACAACCTCGCCGAAAACGCGCGCGAGGGCGGTTCGCTCGGCTCCGCTGTGGAGCACGCCGAGGAGGCGATCCAGCTGTTCGTGGCGGCCGGGCACAACCGGGGCGCGGCGACGGCGGCCGGCACCGCGGCGCTGGTGTGGTTGGCCAAGGGCGACATCGCCGGTGCGTTGGCCGCGATCGACCGCGCGGCGGCGGTTTTGGGCGATGTCGGTGAGGACCGGAGCACGGCGACCGTGGTCGACCTGCGACGCGTGCTGGTGTGGCATGCGGCCGGGCGGGCCGCCGACGCCGCCGGGTTGCTGGGGCGCAGCCTACCCCTGGCGATGCGGCACGGCTACCGCACGCAGGAGGAGACGGCCTTCGTGCTGGCACGGCTCGCCGAGGCCACGGCCGCGGGTGACCCCGCGCTCGCGGCGGCCATGCTCGGCGCCGCGCGCCGGCTGCTGTCCCTGACCAAGCGCGGAGTGCCGCCGGTCGAGCAGGTGGCGATGGACGACGCCGGACGCATCGCCAAGGCGGCGCTCGGCGACGCGGGCTTCGCTCGTGAGTGGACGGTGGGTGCCGAGGCCGAGCCCGAGGCGCTGGCCGCGCTGTGCGCGCGGCTGGGCGAGTCGGCTGGCTGACAGGCGACCGGCAGTTACCGGAAGTTCCGTCCGGTGAGCGGGCGGGCGGGGTCGGCCCGCGGCGACATTCGTATGTATGAAGAACAACCCGTGCGGCCGGCTCGACTGCGCCCGGCTGTGCACATCGGACGGTGCACGCGCCGCATATGCCGCGCACGCCGGTGAGCTGCTTGGCTTTTGCCAACGGGCGCTTCAGGATCGCGCGACGGCGGAGGATGTCGTGCAGGAGGTCTTGCTGCGCGCGTGGCGCAACTGCCATGCGTTCCGGCCGGACGCGGGCACGCTGCGGACTTGGCTGTTCGCGATCGCGCGCAACGCGGTCGTGGACGCGGCCCGAGCCCTGCACCGCACGCATCTGCGCCTGGTGCCGGACACGGACCTGGCCGAAATGGTGGCGGTGGCCGACGATGACGAGAGCGTGGCGGAGTGGCCCCGCCTCGCCCGCGCCATCGTCGGCCTGACACCCGTGCACAGGGCCGTCATCGTGGGCTTCTATTTGCGGCAACAAAGCTACGAGGAGCTAGCCTCCGAAGCCGATGTCCCGGTCGGCACCATCAAGAGCCGCCTGCATTACGGCATGCACGTGTTGCGGGCGTCGCTCACAGCGCCGCGCACTGTCCAAACCTCGGACCCGACACGGAGTTGGGCACTTCGAGGTTGACCGGCCCGGGGGTGTTGCCGGAACAGCTCACCGGGCCATACACCGTGTTGCCGGCAAGCAGCGTCGCACCGCCGGTGGTGTTGTTGTCCGTCAGCTGGAGGTTGCCCGCCGTGGTGATGTTGGCGATGAGCACGGCGCCATCCGACCCCGAGATCGAGATGGGACCCCATATGGTGCTGGAGGCCAGGAAGACGCCGGCCGCGCCGGTGGCGGCGATCGACCCTGACATCGTGGTCCCCGTCATGATCAGGGTGGCGCCCGCCCGCACCGTGATCGGGCCCGAGAAGTTCGCACCCGCGATGCACGCCACACCGGACTGCACATCCAGTGAGCCGGAGAAGTTGCCGGTCAGGGTGGGCATCAACCGCTGCGCGTCAACGAGTTCCTCGGCGCCCTGGGCGTCGAGGAGCAGCGGGATCAGGCCGCGCTCCGGCTGGGCCAGCGGGATCACGTAACCGTCGGCCACCCGGATCACCTTCCAGCCGTGCGCCTCGATGCGTTGCGCCGCGGTCGTGACCATGCCGGCCGGGCCGTCGGTGCGCGCACCGTGGTATTGCTCCTCCGTGAGCTTGTAGGCGCACGGCGGATCGTTGAGGATCGCGGTGTCGGCGGGCGCGTCGGCGGGAGGCGGGCTCTCGCCGGGATGCGGCGCGGGGAAGGCCGGGATCGGGCGGGACCCGCGGAACACGATCCGGCCGGTGTTGCCCACCTGGAAACCGATTGCTGCCTTTCGCGACTGCTTGATCGCGGCCAGGCTGGCCCGGTGGTAGTCGAGGAACTGCTCGAACGTCCACAGCGACGAATATGTCTTGCGCCGCCGGTTGTTTGGCGCGGCCGTCTCGTCGGGGCGCGTGGCGCCGCCGGCGGAGCGCAGCTCCAGCAGCGAGTTGGCGACGTTCTTCAGGCCCAGCGTGTTGCGCAGGATCGTTTCCTCGCTCAGCCCCACAGCGCCGCCGTTGGCACAGCCGTATGGGCATGGCCACCAACCATCCACGGCGCCGTGCCCGTACATGTGGTTCACGATCATGTCTTGCGATTGGTCGAAAATGGACTGTGGGACGTTTTGGTGGCGCGGCGGCAGCATGGGCAGGTCACCGGCGCTGGCGTTGCCAAACTCGTGCCCGTCGAAGCTTGCCACCGGCCGGTAGTCGCGCAGCATCCGGACGTAGGCAAACGTCTCCGGCTGGCGGACGAGCGAGTAGTCGCGGTTGAGGTCCTGGCCGGTGGAGTTGCCGCGGGTGTTGGCCGCCCGGCCGTCGCCGTTGATCGTCGGCACGATGAGCAGGGTGGTGTGCGACAGCAGGTCTATCGTGCGGGCGTCGTTGCCGAAGGCCAGCTTGCGCGCCAGGATCAGGCAGCTCTCGCGGTTGCCGGGCTCGTTGCCGTGCACGTTGCAGCCGATGGCCAGCGGGGACGTCGCGGCGACCGCGGCCTCGGTGGCGGGCGGCGCCGGGTAGCCAATGATGAACATGTTGATCGGGCGGCCCAGGACCGTCCGTCCTATCTCGACCACCCGGACGCGATCGCTGAGTGCGTCGAGCGCGGCGGTGTAGGCGTATTCCTCGGTGTCGCTGGTGAATTGGGCCGCGCGGAGGCTCTCCCACTGGGTGCGCAGGCTCTCGCCGGGCACGGCCGGGTCGCCCCACGGCGCCGGTGTCGTGGCGGAGACGGGCTCCGAGTAGGGCTGCTCGACGCCGGCGATCCGGGCGCGCACTCGCCACTGAAACCGGTCTCCGGGATTGAACCCGGCGTCGGCGAACGTGGGATTCTCATTGTGGACCTGGCGGTTGGGCCGCCAGAGCCCGGTGATCACGGCTGGGCCGGTCGGCGTGCCCGCCGCGTCGACCGGCGTGCGCTCGATCTGGTAATCCGTGGCGCCCTCGACCGGGGTCCACGCCAGGGTGGCGAACCCGTCGGCGGGCCTGACCGTCAGGCCCAGCACCTGGCCCGGCACCTCGGCCGGTTGGGCGAGCGCCGGTCCACCGGTGGCGGTCGAAACGATGACGGCTAAAAGCGTGGAGCATGCCACGGTGAATGTCCGCCCAAAGGTTGTGAACCCTGCCCGAAAGGGGCGGAGAGTGGTGGTTGACATAATTAAATGTAGCAGTCTAGATCGCAATGTCTATTCTGGACGGACGTGTCGGGACGTAGGTGGAGGAACAGATGAATTGGCCTGTCGTGCTGAGCACCAGCCTGATCTATGCCACGATTTTCGCTGTCTGTTTCAGCCTCATCCTGGGCGGCGGGGCGTTGGTGGCCCGCGATGTCATGGTCCAGGACTATCCACCGGCGATCCGCGAGCGCTATGGGCCCAAGAGCGCGAAGGGTGAGCGGGCCGGCCGGGTGATGGCCGTGCTGTTGTTGGCGCCGGTCGTCGGCGTCACGGCGGGCGGGATCGCCACCCTCCGGGATCGGCTGGGCGGCGACATCGGGTTTTGGCCCGGGTTCACCTTTGGCGTGACGGTGTTCATCGTCTTGCACCTGTTTGATCTGGTGGTGATCGACTGGCTGCTCTTCTGCTGGATCCAGCCGAGGTTCATGGTCCTGCCCGGGACCGAGGGGATGCCCGAATATCGGGATTGGCTCTTTCATTTGAAGGTACTCGTGCCCCGCCCCGTGCCCTGGCCGCTGTTGCTGGTTCCCGGCTACGGGCTCGTGGTGGGCGGGGCAACTCTCGTCGTCGAAGCCCTGTAGCTACCTGGTCACGTGATCAGGGACAGCCCGTAGGCGGCCATGATTTCGGTCAGGGGATTGTGGTAGGAGCGGACCGCCGGGTCACCGCACACGACCAGGTTGCCGCCGGACAGGATTCCCATCCCGATCAGGCGGCTGTCGCCGTGGTCGAGATACAGCGGGCTGCCCGAGTCGCCCTTGAAGGCGCAGATGTTGGTCTCGATCAGACCGTTGACCACTTCGCCGCCGTGGTAGGTGACCGTGACGTTGAGGGCGAGGACCGTGCCGCAGGTGACCCCGCTGACGGCCCCAGACTTGCACAGGATGTGCCCGACCCTCGGATTGTTGGTGCCAAGGACCCGGGAAGCGCTGCTGCCGCGCTGAATCAGCGTCGGATGGGTGGTGACCGGCGAGTTGTAGGCGACCAGGATGGCGGCGTAGTCGTTGTCCGGCCAGCTGTGGTAGGCGGCCGGTCCGATGGTATATCCGTCCAGATACCAGAACAGGTTCCCGGCGGCCACGCAGTGGCCGGCGGTGACCACGTAGCGGGATCCGCTCACCGATTTCATGGCCAAGCCGGCGGTGCACGGCGGAGTCGCCGTATTGGTGATGGCCATCCCTCCACGGACAAGGATCAGCGGCTGGACCGCCGGGCCGCGCTCCCAACGCACCTTGGCGGGATGCGCCGCGGCCAGGGATGCGAACGCGCTGGACGGCTCGCCGCCCAGCTTGACCACGACGGTGCCGGTTGCCGGGTCGATGCGCAGGGCGCTTCCGGCCGGAGAGACCGCGGCCAGTCGCGACCGTAAGGGCTCCGGATCGGTGGGCGTGGCCGGGGCCGGGTTTGCCGGGCCCGGGATGAGCAGTAGCAGTGCGGCGAGATAGGGGGACATGGTCGAAACGATACACGTCGATTAGACTGGGCGGGTGGCGCGACTCGGTGACCGGTTACCCATGGTGGCCGCGGGATCGAAGTGGACCAGGCGTGAGGTGTTGGCCGGCTCGCTCGGTCTGGGTGTGGCCCTGCCCGCGCCTCGGTTGGGCGGGAGCGCCGTGGAGACCGGTTTCGCGAAGGTGCCCTTCTCGATCGCCGACGCTATGGAGACCGGTTTCTCGACCGCCGACGCAGCGGGGCCTTTCTCGATCGCCGATGCGGCGGTGCCCAGTGGGGAGACCATCTTCGGCTGGATCAAGACGGTGTTCGCTCGGGGGATCCGCCGTCCGGGCTATCCGGCCGACAGGTGGGCCGAGCGGTGGATCGCCGCGCGATTCCGGCGGTTTGGATTGCAGCGGATCCGGCTGGAACCGGTTTCGGCGCAGCGGTGGCGGGCGCACCGGTGGTCGCTTTGGGTCACGTCGGCAGATGGTCCAATGAGGACATTGCCCTGTTATCCGGTACCGTATGCGGCCCCGGTGGACGGCTTGGAGCTGGACCTGGCCGCCTTCGATCCCGCCGCGCCGGGCGCGGTCGCGGGCAAGGCATCGCTTTACGACGTGCGGTTGCTGCGCCTGCCCGCCGACCTCGGGCTCAGCGCGGTGGCCCCGGATCGGGTCGTCGACCCGGACGCCACGATGGTCGGCGCGGAACATGTGCTGCCCTTCGGGCCCGAGCTGCTGGCGGTGGTGGAGCCGTCCATCGCGGCCGGTGCACGGGCTTTCATCGGCTCCCTCGCCGGCTATCCGGGCGATTCGTTTCATTATTTTGTACCGTACGACGCGGTATCACGCCCGATCCCCGGAGTGTGGATCAGCGGGAGCGACGGGGCGTGGCTGCGCGGGCAGCTGGCGGCCGGGCCGGTGCGGATCCGGTTGACCACCGATACGACCGTCGATCCGATCACGACCTACAACGTTGTCGGCGAGCTGCCCGGTGCCGACGAAAATCTGGTCATCATCGGGTCGCACCACGACGGGCCGTGGTCGTCCGCGGTGGAGGACGGCAGTGGGATCGCGTTGGTGCTCGCGCAGGCCGCCTACTGGGCTCGACGCCCGGTCTCGCATCGGCCGCACCGGCTCGTGTTTCTGTTGCACGCCGCTCATGTAGCCGGTTTCGTCGGCCAGCTCGGTTTCATCGCCGCGCACCGGGAGGAGCTGGACCGCACTGTCCTGGAGCTTCATCTTGAACATGCCGCGCGTGAGTTCGTCGAGCGCGACGGTGCGGTGGTGCCGACCGGCCTCAACGTGCCGCGGTGGTTCTTCACCAGTGAGGTGCCGGCGCTCAAGACGGTCGTCCGTGCGGCCCTGGTCGCGGAGCGGGTCAACCGGTCGCTGATCCTGGCGCCTACGGCATTCGGCCCGCAGCCACCCACAGATGCCGGTTTCTATTACGCCGCGGGCGTGCCCATCGTCAACTTCCTGGCCGCGCCGTGGTATCTGGTCGACAGGGCAGATCGCCTGGACAAGGTGGACACGGCCGGCCTGGTGCCGCTGACCCGGGCGGGCATCCGCATCATCGAGTCCACCCGCGGCATGTCACCCGCGGACTGGCGCACGCCTGGGATGCCGGGCGGCCCCGCGCCCGGCATCCGATCCGGTCTGTAGAAAGGGTTAGAAGATGGGGATGTCCCCGTTGACGCCCCATTGGATGGTGGCGATGCCGCGTAGCCACCATTCGCCGGTGGAGGGGCGCCAGATGGCGATGTCGGTTACTCCGTCGCCGTTGTAGTCGGCTGGCACCGGCACGTCGGTGGGGACGCCCCATTGGATGGTGGCGATGCCGCGTAGCCACCATTCGCCGGTGGAGGGGCGCCAGATGGCGATGTCGGTTACTCCGTCGCCGTTGTAGTCGGCTG
>JBIOYB010000645.1:0-3990 GCA_044869915.1 Allorhizocola sp. | reverse complement strand
GTGCGCCACATCGCCGACCGGGTCGCGGTCATGTATCTGGGCAAGGTCGTCGAGATCGGTAAGGACACCGAGATCTACGACCACCCGACCCACCCCTACACGCAGGCCCTACTGTCGGCCGTGCCGGTGCCCGACCCGACGCTGCGCGGCCACCGGGACCAGATCGTGCTGCAGGGCGACGTGCCCTCGCCGGCCAACCCGCCGTCGGGGTGCCGCTTCCGTACACGCTGCTGGAAGGCGCAGGACATCTGCGCCACCCAGGAGCCGGCACTGCAGGCGCGGGACAAGTCACCGCATCCGAGCGCATGCCACTTCGCTGAGCAACGCGACGTCATCCACGCGACTCAGTGATCGAGGCCCCCGTGTGGTGGCGGACGGTGGGTGAGCCTCCGCCGGCCGCCGCCACACGGGCTTTTCCCAGGATCGTGCGCGCTCGGGCCGCGACGCCTTTGTCCCCAAAGCGTTCGGCAACTTCAATCGCCTCTCGGAGCACGCCTTCGGCTCGAGGATCACCCTGGCTGTGATAGATCATGCCCAGCTCGACGAGCGGAAGGGCAAGGTGGAACGGAAGGGTTTGCATGCCCTCGACCGCATTACGCAACATGGCGCCGGCTCCGGCTAGGTCACCCTTGTGGGCGAGCAGGATGCCGTGGCCCATCATGGCGTAGGCAATGTATTGCGGGCCTTTGACTCGATCGCCCAGCGACATCGCGTGTTTTATGTGCTCGGACGCTTCTGCCATGTCGTCGAGGCGCAGCAGGGCCACGGCGAGGTCTGTCCGCACGCTCAGTTCTCCGGCGGGCTCGTCCACATCGGTCAGGAGCACCAGACATTCGCGGTAGAGTTCCACCGCCTCCGGCCATGCCTCATCCTTTGCCTTCCTGAGGGCTGCCCGTCTTAAAGCGCGAGCCAGAGGCACCACGGCCGGCGACTGGCGCAACAGTGCCAACCCTCGTTCTAGGTATTCGGCGGCGGCCGGACCATCGTCTTCCCTCGCCGCCGCCTCGCTGAGCAGCACCAGCCGCCCACCGGCGTCGATGAGATCGCCGACCTGCAGATGGAGAGCGACGGCACGTTCGAGGGCTTGCCTTTGCTGTGCGACTTCACCTAACCGGGCGAAGAGCTGACCCAGCACACCGAAGATCTCCGCCTGCAGCCACAGGTTTCCCGCAGATTCGGCCGCAGCGAGCCCTTCCCTCGCGAAGCTTTGCGCGGCGTCGAGCCGGGCCATATGAGCATTGGCGAAGGCAAGCATGAGCGATGCGCACGCGACGCCCAGAGCGTCGCCGTCGCGGCGTGCGGACTCGAGCGCGAGATGAGCCAGCCCAAGGAGTTCAGGTTGCCGGGCATCGCGCGTCAGGTAGTGCTCGCTGTGCCAGATGAGCGTCCAGCATTGGCGGTGCAAGCCGGCTGCGGCCGCACGCCTTGCGAGATCAAGGATGGCCGCGCTCTCCAAAGCAAACCACTTTGTCGGGTCGTCAAGGTGGCGTCTTGTCGGTGCCGGCGCGACAGCGGTGGACGGGGCTGCGGTCGGGTGTTTGCTGTGATCGAAAGCCTTACCGGCCTCCTCGGTCAACGTGTGCCATGCCTCCATCACCCGAAGCTGTGTCTCGCGGCGTTCTAAAGCGGACTGTCGCCTATGCGCTTGTTCCACGCCAAACTGGCGAACAAGGTCGTGGAGTTGGTAGCGCTGCTGGCCAAGAGCGTCGGGTCCCAAGGCGCTCACGAAGCCCGCTTCGGTGAGGCGTCTCAAACTCGCCTCGGCGACCTCCGGACCCCCGTCGTGGGCCACATGTGCCACCCACTGCGGAAAGTCGTCCGTGGTCGCTATGCCGAGATCACAGAGCAGCTGCTGATCGGAGGGCGCTAGTAGGTCAAACGCCGACTGAAAGCTCGTCCGCACGCTGCGCTCGGCCGTGGCGAGATGGTTGAGTACCTGGCGGCTGTCGCTGAGCCGGTGTGCGACGTCGTCCAATCGCCCATGGACGGCGAGCGCCTGGGCTGAGGCAATCCGCACAGCGAGCGGCAGGTGCCCACACGATTTGACGATGGACAGCGCAGCGTCACGGTGGTGCACCACCGTCTCGGAGCCAACGGCCGCCGCAAGCAGCTCTATCGCCTCCTCTTCGGTGAAGGGATCCATCGCCAGGAACAGCGCGCCATCGAGGTCGGTCAGCATCCGGCGGCTCGTGATCACCAGAGGGCACTCCGCGGCTGGCACGAGCGAGGCGATCTGTGCGGCATCGGCCGCGTTGTCCAACAGCACCAGGCGCGGGCTTCGCGAAAGCATCGACCGATACAGGTCAGCGGCCTCGTCCGGGTCAGACGGGATCCTTTCGCTCTCCACGCCGATCGTACGCAGAAAACGGTGCATGACTTGAACCGGGTCGCGTGGATCGGTATGGCCGCGCAGGTCCACGTACAGCTGGCCGACGGGAAAGTCGCGACGCAGCTGGTGTAGAGCCGAGATGGCCAGGGAGGTCTTTCCGACGCCAGGCAGGCCGCTGATGGCGACGATCGGGGCCGTGCCCGCCTCCAGGCGGGCATGCATATGCACCTCGACCCGGACAAACTCCTCGCGTCTGCCCACAAAATCGGCCAGCGGAGGGGGTGGGTGCCATGCCACCGCGTGCTGTAGAGGCGCGGGCAGCCCAGCGACCGCAGCGGCACCGCCCAGTTTGCCGTCCTGCCGGAGCACGTTGTCGCGCAGGGCGATCAACCCCGGGCCGGGATCGAGGCCCAGGTCGTCGCTGAGCCTGCGGCTGAACGCGGCGAATTGGTCGAGGGCCTCCCGCTGCCGGCCAGCGCGATAGAGCGCGGTCATCAGCAGCCCCACGGGCCGCTCCCGCCAAGGCTCCTCCGCCGCAAGCGTTTGCAGGCCGCTGATCACGGTCTCATGGCGACCGAGTTGGATCGCAACGTCGAACAGCTGCTCCCGGGCCAGTTTCCGGCGTTCGGAGAGCCCGGCGGCGATGGCCATGAGGGGTGCGGTTGTCAGACCCTCCAAGGCGGTTCCGTACCACATCGATAGCGCGTTGGTGAGCTCCTGCTCCGCTTCGGCCAGGCGACCCGCGGCCAGGTATGCGGTGGCACGTACCGTGCCCGCTTCAAAGACGGCGGCATCACACTGTCCATCGGCCACCACCAACGTGTATCCCGTGCCGGCATTGCCGATCGTGTCGTGGGCGAGACCGGCCCGGCGTAACACGTTACGCAGATCCGACACGCGGTTGCGGACCTGATGTCCGGCCGTGCCCGGCGGCTGATCCCACGCCGCCGTCACGAGTTCGTCGAGGGAAACCGGCCGGTTCGCGTTTGCGATGAGCATGGCCATGATCGCCTGTGATCGTGGCCCGCCCAAGACGAGGCGTTGTCCATCGACCGATACTTCCAACGGGCCTAGCAGTCGGTATGTCGCAGTATTGGCATCCAGCAGCGACACGCCCCCCGCTCCCTCCCCTGCGCATCCGCGGCCCATGACGAATCTAGGACAGAACGAGGATGCGGCAACCTAACGTCTCTCTCGTCAGAGGTTCTCAGTTTACGGGGGCAGCCGCGCGTGTCGTGGCCGACGAGAACCGCTGCCGCGAAGCGGGTGAGGGAAGGGATCTCGCGCGCTGGCGGCCGGTCGCAATTCTTTCTTGCGAATGCTGCGACCGAGCAGCCGTACAGACCTAGAGCGGACCCCTGCCGGCCCGCAGAATCAGGAGAGCCAGTTGAGTTCCATCCGGGCCCAACGCGGCGCGGAAGCGGTCCATGATCTCGCGCTCGCGGCTGAGCACCAGGCGCGTCCCGCCGGACGCGACGCGGGTCTTGCCGACCTGCTGCGAGATCGCGGCTCTCTCCCGCCACAGCGCGATGAGTTGAGCATCTATTTCATCGATCCGCGCGCGCATGGACATGATCTCGGTGGCCGCCTCGGGCGCGGTGGTGCCGGTCTCTGTCGAGGTCTGCTGCGTCATGGTGATCATCACTTTCTCCTTGGACTGA
>JBIOYB010000644.1:0-12250 GCA_044869915.1 Allorhizocola sp. | reverse complement strand
GGCGTGCCGAAGGGTCGACGGGAGGAACTGGGGGGGAGCCACGCTTTTGAAAAGCCGTGTTTCTCTCAAGCCGTGTCTTTTCAAGCCGTGTTTCTCTCAAGCTGTGTAGCGGCTTGGGGGTCTGGTCCTTGTCACGTCACGAGTGCGGGCGAGCGGAGCCTGTGGCAAAAAGGGTCCGCTCACGCTTCGTGCTCGAGAAAACATGGCCGAGCGAGCCAGAGACGGTCGAGCGCGAGAATGGCCATTTGGCAACAGGCGCAGCGTTTCCGGGGCTCGTGGCGTGACTGCGATCAAGCTTTGATGCGGGCCTGCGGTCAGGTGTGTGCGGCGATGTGCCGACGGGAGCGCGGTCGGGCACGCACGTGCCCGATGAGCGCCGGCCAGGCGGCGGGGCTGATGGGGTCAGGGTGAGACGCCGATGACCATGGTGGCGGGCACGAGGAGGAACATGACGGCGGCCACGACAACGCCCACGGCCAGGACGCGGGTGCGGGTCGCCTCGGTGCGCGCATAGGGCAGCATGGCCACGAGCCGGAACTCGCCCTGCTCCACGCGATGGTCGAGGAACCCGCCCGCCTGCCGCACCCGCTCGTCGAGCCCGGCAAGCCCATGGCCCACAACCGAACCGGTCTCCGTGGCCGCGCCATTGCCGGCCGTGGGTCCGTGCGGGGCTGTCGAGCCGGTCAGCGCTGCGGGGTCGGGGTGAGCCGTGGGTGGGTGCGATGAAGTGGAGGTGGCATCCGTGGTGGGTGCGGGCGGTCGGGTGGGTGGTCGGGTGGGTGCGGGCGGTCGGGTGGGCGCGGGGGTGGGGTTGGTGAGGGTGAGCAGCAGGGCGTCGGGCTCGTAGGAGACGCGCACGGTGATGGGTTGGCCGGGTGCGTGTTTGGCGGCGTTGGTCAGGCCCTCCTGCGCGACACGGTATGCGGCCTCGCCCGCGTCGGCGCCGATGGAGCGCGGCATGCCGGAATGGTGCAGGCTGACGGGCAGGCCGGAGCCGGTGAAGTCGGCGGCGAGCCGGTCGATGGCGTCGACGCGCGGCGGTGTGGGCGCGCCGGCGGACCCGCGCAGGGTGGCGACCATGCCGTAGAGCTCGTCCATGGCCGCACGCACGGACGTGGCCAGCTGGGCGACGGCGGCGCGGTGCTGCGGCGGAAGGTCGGACACCTCGAGCGCCGCGGCCTGGATGGACACGACGCTGAGCCGGTGGCCGATCGAGTCGTGCATGTCGCGCGCGATGCGCAGCCGGCTATTTTGCTCCAATGTGGACACCAGCCGCTCGTGCTGCGCCACATAACGCCCGGCGAGCACGGGCAGGGCGATGAAGACGAGAAATGTGGTCACGACACGCGAAATGGCCTGCGGCTGGGTGGCGAGCTGGCCGGCCAGGGCGCCGAGGCCGGCCCCGACCGCGATGACCTGCCCGAGCCGCGTGACGATGGCCCGGCCGGCCTGGTAGGCGATCCACAGCAGCAGGACGAAAGCGCCGCCGGTGAACGACGCCAACGCAAGCGCCGCAACGAAAGCCGCGGTCACGGACCATCGGCGCAGCAGCACGACGACCACCACCGCCAGCGCGTAGAGCAGACCGTCCACAAGCGACGGACGCCCGGCGGCCAAATGCAACACCACGTCACCCAGCGCCACCAAGACCGCGAGAAGCATGCCGCCAACTTTAGTGAACGGGTCCGACAACCTTCGCCGACTGCGCCCCGACCTCCGCGAACCCTACCGTCGACGGGTGATCGAAGTGCATGACCTCAGCAAGACCTACGGCAGGACGCGGGCGGTCGACGGGCTCACGTTCACCGTCCATCCCGGCCGGGTCACCGGATTCCTCGGCGCCAACGGCGCGGGCAAGTCCACGACCATGCGCATGATGCTCGGCCTGGACCGCCCGTCCACCGGGCAGGTGCTCATCGACGACGCGCCCTATCGCCAGCTGTCAAAACCGCTCACCAAGGTCGGTGCGCTGCTGGAGACCAGGTCCGCCCATCCAGGCCGCCGCGCCCATCATCACCTGCTCTGGCTCGCGCAAAGCAACGGCCTCCCGGCCTCGCGCGTCGACGACGTACTAAATCAAGTAGGTCTTCAAAAGGAAAAACGCAAGCGGGTGAAGGGTTTCTCGCTCGGGATGGCCCAGCGGCTGGCCATCGCGGCCGCGCTGCTCGGCGATCCGCCCATCCTCCTGCTTGACGAGCCGGTCAACGGCCTGGACCCGGAGGGCATCATCTGGATCCGCGAACTGATGAAAGACCTTGCGGCGCAAGGGCGCACGGTCTTCGTCTCGAGCCATCTGCTCGCCGAGATGGCCATCACCGCCGAACACCTGATCGTGATCGATCACGGCCGGTTGCTGGCCGACACCACCGTCTCGGCGTTCATCGGCGAGTCGGCATCGCTTGAGGAGGCGTATCTGCGCGTGATCAGCCGATGATCCTGGCCGAGCTGACAAAGATCCGGACGTTGCGGTCGACGTTCTGGACCTTCTTGACCGCCATTCTTCTTGGTACCGGCTTCGGCCTGCTGCTCGGGCTGAGTTTCCGTGCCTCGCGGGGCGGCGAGCCGACCGACACCGCGGACTCCCTGTTCGCCAGCTTTTACGCGATCACGTTCGCGCAGATCGCCATAGCCGTCTTCGGTGTGCTCGTGATCAGCGGCGAGTATTCCAGCGGCACGATCCGCGCCACCTTGGCCGCGGCACCCCAACGCGGCCGGTTGTACCTGGCCAAACTGGCCGCCACCACGCCGGTGGTGCTCACGCTGTCGTTCGCCACGGTGGTGTCCACGTTCTACACCGCCCAAGTCGCGCTCGGCCCGATTTCCGTGCCGTTCGACACCCAGGGCATCGTGGGCGCGACCCTCTATCTCACGTTGATCTGCCTGCTCGCGACCGGCGTGGCCACGATGCTGCGCAGCGCCGCGCTTTCGCTGGCGATCCTGCTGCCCCTGCTGTTCCTCGGCTCCCAGGGCCTGGGCAACATTCCGAAGGTCAAAACCTTCACGCAGTACCTACCGGACCAGACCGCGATGGTGATCATGCACTTGACCGGCCCACCCGACAGCGCGCAGTTCGGCCGCCCGTACGGGCCATGGACGGGCCTGGCTCTCACCGCATTGTGGACACTTGCCGCACTGCTGGGCGGCTATTTGGTGCTCCGCAAGCGCGATAGCTGACCCCAGAAGCGGTCAGGGTTCGCGGCGGGCGAACATGACGGCGCCGTCGGCGCTTTCCGCCGAACTCAGGCGCAGGCTGGCCTCGACCGCGAACCCGGCCGTGCGCAGCCACTCGGCGATCTGGCCTGGTTCCCGGCGGTGCACCTGGACTCGCATCGGGTGCCCGCCGTACCCGCTGGTCTTGAGGACGGAGCCGTAGCCGGCGTGGAAGCCGAGCAGCAGCGGGCCCGAGGGGCGCAACACTCGCCGGAAGTGGGCAAGGACTCCGGCGATGTCGGGGTCGGGGACGTGGATCAGCGAGTACCAGGCAACCAGGCCGGCTATTGATGAGTCAGGAAGGTTGACGTCGGTCATTGAGCCCACCTCGAACCGCAGTCCGGGATGCTCCCGGCGGGCGACTTCGATCATCGCCGGTGACAGGTCGATCCCGAAGGCTTCGGCGCCCAGCTCGTGCAGGTGCGCGGTGATCCGGCCCGGCCCGCAGCCCATGTCGGCGACCGGCCCGCCGCCGACGGCCCGGACCTGCTCGGCGAACAGGCGGAACGCGGCCCGCTCATAGGGTGTGGCGGCCAGGATGCCGCGGACCAGCTCGGTGTAGCTGATGGCGACGGTGTCATAGGAGGTCCGGGTATCGGTCAACCAGGAGGCGGCGTTCACGGTCGGACAGGCTAGCGCACTACCGGTGGTCCCGGTGCCCGGCATTTCGGCCAACCCCATACCCCTTTGGGGCCTGCGCTGCCTCGCACCGGGGGCGCGAATGGCGATCTATCGCCAGAAGACGGCCACGGCGGCATTCAACAGGGTCATCCCCACGATGCCCAGGAAATGCCCCTTTCCGACCACGTCCTTCTTGCGCACGGAGACGACCGCGCCGAAGATGAGCGCCGCGATCACCGCCTTCACACCGATTTTGGCGTAGTCGAGCGGCGGGTCGCGGTCAAACGGCGCCGCGAGCAGGACGCCGGTCACGAGCATGCCGATCGACCCGTAGAACATAGCCTGGTTGATGCGCAGTTTGCCCGAAAAGTACTGCGCGATCGCCCCGCCGAGCAGCATCGCGAACGAGACAAGGTGCGCATAGCGGAGGATGAGCCGGAGTAGCTCCTGTATGTCCATGGTCAGGCAGAATACGCGCGTTGCGATGAGTAACTAGACAGTCACCTGGTGACGTAATGCACGCAAGGGTCACGTGCGGATAACGACCGTTCAACAAGTCTTCATGATTGGCGGTTGAAAAGCCTTCACGAACGTAGGCTGCTCGTCATCGTTCATCTTGGAGAGGAGACCATCTTGCGCACACCGCGTGGGATGAAGATCATCGCACTTGCCGTGGCGGGTGGCCTCACGGTTGCCGCCGCCGCTTGCAGTAAACCCCCAGCCGACACCCCGGGAACGGGCGCCACCACGACCGCGTTCAACGCCTGCATGGTCACCGACGTCGGCGGCATTGACGACCGCTCGTTCAACGCGGCGGCCTGGGCAGGGCTTGAGGCGGCCAAGGCGGCAAACAGCGCCATCGCGATCAAGAACACGCCGTCCAAGGCCGAGGCCGACTACGAGCCCAACCTCCAGGCGTATGTGAACCAGAACTGCGACTTCATCCTGTCGGTCGGTGGTCTCATGTTCGACGCGACCAAGAAGGTCGCGGCGGCCAACCCCACCAAGCAGATGGCGATCGTCGACGCCAGCGTCGGGCAGGCCAACGTCTACCCGATGCAGTTCGACACCGCGCAGGCCGCGTTCCTGGCCGGGTACCTCGCGGCCGGCTATTCCAAGTCCGGCAAGGTGGCCACCTACGGCGGTCTGAAGATCCCGCCGGTGACCATCTTCATGGACGGCTTCGCCGACGGCGTGGCCCACTACAACAAGACCAAGAGCAAGAACGTCCAGGTCCTGGGCTGGAACAAGGCGACGCAGGACGGCTCGTTCGCCGCGTCGTTCACCGACCAGGCCAAGGGCAAGGCGCTGTCCGACACGTTTGTGGCGCAGGGCGCTGACGTGATCATGCCGGTGGCCGGTGGCACCGGTCTGGGCACGGCCTCCGCGGCCGCGGGCAAATACGCGGTCATCTGGGTGGACGTCGACGGCTGCAAGTCGGCCCAGCAGTACTGCTCGGCGTTCCTGACCACGGTCGTCAAGAACATGCAGGACGCGGTGAAGGACGCGGCGGTCAAGGCGGCGGGCCAGAAGGGCACGCTCGTGACCGGCAGCTTCCTGGGCACGCTGGCCAACAACGGCGTCTCGCTCGCGCCGTACAACGAGTTCGACAGCAAGATCGACGCGACCCTGAAGTCCGAGGTGACCCAGCTGAAGGCGGACATCATCTCCGGCAAGGTCACGGTGACCTCGGCGGCTCAGCCGAAGTGACCAGCAGTTCAGCCTAAGTGAACTAGCCATGTGTGGCCCCCGACGGTGAGATCATCACCGAAGGGGGCCGCACTATGTTTATGGCGTCGGTTCCTCCACAATGGGCGGATCCAACGTCACCTGGGCGATGAGGAGGCCGGCTCTGAGACTGGAATTGCGAGGCATCACGAAGCGTTTCGGTGACCTCGTCGCCAACGACCACATCGACCTCACCGTCGAGCCGGGCGAGATCCACGCCCTGTTGGGGGAGAACGGCGCGGGCAAGTCCACGCTCATGAATGTCCTCTACGGACTGTTGCAGCCCGATGAGGGCGAGATCCTTGTCGACGGCTCCCCGCTCAAGCTCAAAGGGCCGGCCGGCGCCATCAAGGCGGGGATCGGCATGGTGCACCAGCACTTCATGCTCGTGCCGGTGTTCACGGTCGCCGAAAACGTGATCCTGGGCGCCGAGCCCGCGCACGGTGGGCCGGTCGGCAAGCTCGACCTCGACCGGGCGCGCCGCGAGGTGGTCGAGGTGTCGCAGCGCTACGGGCTCCCGGTCGACCCGGACGCTGTGGTCGAGGACCTGCCGGTGGGCGTCCAGCAGCGGGTCGAGATCGTCAAGGCCCTCACCCGCGACGCCGACCTGCTCATCCTCGACGAGCCGACGGCCGTGCTCACCCCGCAGGAGACCGACGAGCTGCTCGAGGTCATGCGCGGGCTGAAGGCCTCGGGCAAGTCGATCGTGTTCATTTCGCACAAGCTGCGCGAGGTCAAGGCCGTCGCCGACCGGATCACCGTAATCCGGCGCGGCAAGGTGGTCGGCACGGCCGAGCCCACCGCGGCACCGTCCGAGCTCGCCGAGATGATGGTCGGGCGCAGCGTGTTGCTGACCGTCTCGAAGGAGCCGGCTCGCCCCGCCGATCCGGTGCTCATCGTGAGCGGGCTGGTGGTGGCCGACGACCGCGAGCATCGGGCTGTCGCCGGCGTCGACCTCGAGGTACGCGCGGGCGAGGTGCTCGGCATCGCGGGCGTGCAGGGCAACGGGCAAACCGAACTGGTCGAGGCGATCATGGGCCTGCGCAAGGTGTTGGGCGGCACGATCACGTTGCAGGGCATCGACATTACCACCATGTCCACCCGCGAGACGCTGGACGCCGGGGTCGGCTACATCCCCGAGGACCGCAGCATCGACGGCCTCGTCAAGGAGTTCACGGTGGCCGAAAACCTGGTGCTCGACGCGTATCGCCGGGCGCCCTTCGGCGGCCGGATCGCCCTCAACCTGGGCGAGATCGCGTCTTCGGCCAAGGAGAAGATTTCCGAGTACGACATCCGCGTGCAGTCGCACGACCAGCCCGTCAGCGCGCTGTCGGGCGGCAACCAGCAGAAGGTGATCGTGGCCCGCGAGATGTCGCGCCCGCTGAAGCTCTTCGTCGCCGCCCAGCCCACGCGAGGCGTGGACGTGGGCTCGATCGAGTTCATCCACAACCGAGTGATCGCCGAGCGGGACCGGGGCGCGGCGGTGCTCGTCGTGTCCAGCGAACTCGACGAGGTGTTGGCGCTGGCCGACCGGGTCGCGGTCATGTATCGCGGCCGCGTGCTCGCGACCGTGTCCCCGGATACGCCGCGCGACAAGCTGGGCCTATTGATGGCGGGCGTGGACCCGTCGGAGGGCGCCTCCCATGGCTGAAACAGGTTCGCCGGACAAGACTCCGGCCTCGCCGACGGCCGCGGTCGCGGACACGCTCGCCACCACGGCTCGCAAGGGTCCTCCCCACCACGTGCCGCCGCGGAAGCGCACGCTGGGTGAGCTGTTCCGGGAGGAGTTCTGGGCGGCCAACACCTTCATGGTGACGTTCCTGGCGATCGTGCTGGCGCTGGCGGTGGGCGCGGTGATTATGATCATAGCCGACCCGGAGACGCGGTTGACGTGGTCGTACTTCTTCGCCCGCCCCCAGGACGCCCTCACGGCCAGCTGGGAGCTGGTCAGCGACGCCTACGCCAACCTGTTCAAGGGTGCGATCGCCGACCCGGACCAGGTGAACCGCTGGTTCTGGGGCATGTCACCGTGGCAGCAGGCGATTTACCCGATTTCCGAGACTTTGCAGTACGCGGCGCCGCTCGCGCTGACCGGCCTGTCGTTCGCGGTCGCGTTCCGCGCGGGTCTGTTCAGCATCGGCGCGCAGGGCCAGGCGACGATGGGTGCGATCGCGGGCGCGCTCGGCGGTTTCCTGCTCTCGGCGCCGGGCTGGCTGCACGTGCCGCTCGCGTTGCTGTGCGGGGTGCTCGGCGGCATGCTGTGGGGCTTCATCCCCGGCTGGCTCAAGGCCAAGACGGGTGCCCATGAGGTCATCACGACCATCATGCTCAACTACATCGCGTTCTACTTCCTCACGTGGATCATCATCCAGAAGGGCATCCAGGACCCGACCCGGTCCGATGCCATCAGCGCCAAGGCCGACGAGACCGCCCGGCTGCCGCTGCTGTTCGACGCGTCGCTGCGGGCCAACCTCGGCATCGTGCTCGCCGTGCTGGCGACCGCGTTCGTCGGCTGGATGCTCAAGCGCTCCACGTTCGGCTTCGAGCTGCGGGCGGTCGGCGCCAACCCCGACGCCGCGCGCACCGCGGGCATGAGCGTCGCGGCCACGGTCATCCTCGTGATGACGCTCGCCGGCGGGCTGGCCGGGCTGGGCGGCGCGACCGTGGTGCTCGGCACCGCATACGCGCTGACCCCGTCGGTGATCGGCACGGTCGGCTTCGACGGCATCCTGGTCGCGCTGCTGGGCCGGGCCAAGCCGTGGGGCGTGCTCGCGGCGGCGCTGCTGTTCGGCGCGCTGCAGGCGGGCGGCAACCGCATGCAGTCGTTCTCGGGCATCTCGCTCGAGCTCGTCGGCGTGATCCAGGCGCTCATCGCGATCTTCGTGGCGGCGCCGGCCCTGGTGAAGGCGATCTTCCGTTTGCGCGAGAGCCGGGCCGATGGCGCGGCGGGAATGGTGAAGGGGTGAGCGCACAGTGACTGCGACAACCGTTCCCGACGTGGTGGGTGTGGACAGTGGTTCTTGGACCAGGCAGCGCAAGACCGGCCTGGTGCTCGCGGCGCTCGGGCTGATCGCCGCGGTGGTGTTCGGATTGCTCGCGACGAGCAAGGCCGCGCGGTTCGCGGTGGGCGAGACCACCTCGGGCTTCGCGCTGTCGATCCCGGGCAAGGTCGGTGCCGTGCTGTTCGGCGTGCTCGCGATCGCGGCCGGCGCGGTGCTCGCCGTGACCGGGCGGCACTTCGCGCTGTGGACGTCCCTTTCGCTGGGGGCGTTCGTGGCCTCGTTCCTGTGCTGGCAGGTTTCGCAGGCGCCGGGCACGCTCAACACGCTCCCGCTGGGCAACGTGGCGCAGGGCTCGCTGGGGCTCGCGCTGCCGCTCATCTTCGGCGCGCTGGGCGGGGTGCTGTGCGAGCGCAGCGGCGTGGTCAACGTCGCGATCGAGGGCCAGTTCATCGCGGGTGCCTTCGCCGCGGCCATGTTCGGCACGATCGCGGGCAGCTTCTGGGTGGGCATCGTGGCGGCGAGCATCGGTGGGCTGCTCATCTCGTTGCTGCTGGCCGTGCTCGCGATCCGCTATCTGGTGGATCAGGTGATCCTGGGCATCGTGCTCAACGTGTTTGCGCTCAGCCTGACCGCGTTCCTCTACGAGCAGCTCATGCAGAAGGACCCGGCCCTGTATAACACGCCGCCGCGTGTGCCCGAGTGGGACATCCCGGTTCTCGGCGATATCCCGATCATCGGGCCGGCGCTGTTCAAAGCCAATATCTTTGTGTACGTGGCGTTGGCGCTTGTGTTCATCATCAACTTCGGGTTGTTCAAGACCCGCTGGGGTCTGCGGACCCGGGCGGTCGGCGAGCACCCGACGGCCGCCGACACCCTGGGCGTCAAGGTGCTGGGCCTGCGCTACCGCAACGTGCTGCTGGCCGGTCTGGTCGCGGGCATCGGCGGGGCCACGTTCACGCTGCTGGCCACGACCAACTTCAACAAGGGCATGACGTCGGGCCTCGGCTTCATCGCGCTGGCCGCGCTCATCTTCGGCCGGTGGAATCCGGTGGGCGCCTTCCTGGCCGCGCTGTTCTTCGGCTTCGCCAACCAGCTGGCCTTTTCGATCAGCGCGCTGAGCAGCCCCATCCCGACCCAGTTCCTGAGCATGCTGCCATATGTCGCCACGATCGTCGCCGTGGCCGGCCTGGTCGGGCGGGTGCGTGCGCCCGCGGCCGACGGGAAGCCGTATGTCTACGGTTGATTGGCCCGCGCTCACGGCCGCCGCGGTGGAGGTCATGCGCCGCGCGTATGCGCCCTACTCGAAGTTCCCGGTGGGCGCCGCGGGTCTGGTCGACGACGGCCGGATCGTGGTCGGGTGCAACGTGGAAAACGCGGCATACGGCGTGACCCTGTGCGCCGAGTGCGGCATGATCTCGCAGCTGGCCGCGACGGGCGGGGGCCGGCTGGTCGCCATGTCGTGTGTGGACGGTGCGGGCGAGCCGCTGCTGCCGTGCGGGCGCTGCCGGCAGCTGCTGTGGGAGCACGGCGGACCGGCCATGCTCGTCAACTCCAAGCGCGGCCCGCTGAGCATGGCCGTGCTGCTGCCGCACGGCTTCGGACTGTCCGATTTGGAGGCGGTGCGCCCCGCCAAACGTAGTGGGAAGGCTGTGAAGGCGCGATGAGCTTCAGCGCGGTGGATGTCATCCGGGTCAAGCGCGACGGGGGCGGGCTGTCAGACGCGCAGATAGATTGGGTCGTCGACGCGTACACAAAAGGAATCGTCGCGGACGAACAGATGTCGGCGTTGGCGATGGCGATCCTGTTGCGCGGCATGAACGACCAGGAGATCGCCCGCTGGACGGCGGCGATGATCGCGTCGGGGGAGCGGCTGGACCTTGCGTCCGTGCCCAGGCCGACCGTTGACAAGCACTCGACCGGCGGCGTCGGCGACAAGATAACGCTGCCGCTGACCCCGCTCGTGGCCGCGTGCGGCGCGGCCGTGCCGCAACTGTCCGGCCGGGGCCTCGGCCACACCGGTGGCACGCTCGACAAGCTGGAGTCCATCCCCGGCTGGCGGGCCGCACTGTCCAATGAGGAGTTTGTGGCCCAGCTGCGCGATGTGGGCGCGGCCATCTGCCAGGCGGGCCTCGGTTTGGCGCCCGCCGACCGCAAGCTGTATGCCCTGCGCGACGTCACGGGCACGGTCGAGTCGATCCCGCTGATCGCGAGCTCCATCATGAGCAAAAAGATCGCCGAGGGCACGGGCGCGCTCGTGCTCGACGTCAAGGTGGGCAGCGGCGCCTTCATGAAGTCGGTGGACGACGCGCGCGAACTGGCCCGCACCATGGTCGAGCTCGGCCGGGCGCACGGTGTCACGACCGTCGCGCTGCTCACCGACATGAACACCCCGCTGGGCCGGGCCATCGGCAACGCCGTCGAGGTGGAGGAGTCGGTCGAGGTGCTCGCGGGCGGCGGGCCCGACGACGTGGTCGACCTCACCGTGGCGCTGGCCCGCGAAATGCTTGGCGCCGTTGGGCTCGACGACATCGACCCGGCCCAGGTGCTCGCCGAGGGCAAGGCCATGGACGCGTGGCGCGCGATGATCCGGGCGCAGGGCGGCGACCCGCAGGCCCCGCTTGCCCAGGCCAAGGAGGTCGAGCTGGTGCGCGCCCCGATCAACGGCGTCATCGAGCGCATCGACGCGATGGGCATGGGCCTTGCGGCATGGCGGCTGGGTGCGGGCCGGGCGCGCAAGGAGGACCCGGTGAGCGCCGCGGCCGGTGTCGTGCTGCACCGGCGGCCGGGCGAACGCGTCGCGGCCGGAGACGTCGTGGCCGAGCTGCGCGCCGACGATCCGGCGCGGATCCCCGGGGCACTCGAGCAGGCCAGCGCCGCCGTGGCCATCAACGCTCTGCCCCCGCCGCCGCGCCCGCTGATCATCGACAGAATCGGGTGAGATGGCACTACCCGCACCCGACCCTCTCGCAGCTCGCGAAGCGAGCGTCGCGGAGCTGGACCGGCTCGGCCTGCTCCGGCCGCCGGACAACTACCCGCTGGTGTGGGACGCGGGCGACCACATCCGGCTGCGCCCGACCGTCGACCTCGAGCGGCGCGCCGCGATCCTGCACGTCATCCTGGAGTTCACGTTCGGCATGCCGCGTGACGAGGCGGTGGCGTGGCTGGAGGGCAACGACCTCACGCCCGATGTGACCGATCCGGAGTGGGCGTTCGTCACTGAGGACCTGGGCGACCGGCGGTCGTTCATCCTGCACTTCGACGCGCTGGCCGGTCTCACGTGGGTGCTCGGGCTGACGCCGGAGCTGGATCCGCTCGAGCCGGTGCACAACCTGACGCAGCTCATGCCGGACCTGATGAAGGGCGAGTCCTTCGTGGACTGGCAGGCGCGCACACTTTCGGCGCCGCGCGACGCGCCGACCGTCGCGGCCATGCTGGATCTGCACTACTGCCTCGATTGGGCATACCTGATGCTCGACGGCGCGCCGCTGCCGGGCAGCATCGACGCCAACGCGATCGGGCAGCGGCGGTGGGCGTTGGAGTGGTCGGTCGTCTTCAGCGGGCCGCATCACGATCCGCCGGGCGGCTGGGAAGAGGTAGACCTGTCCACGTAGTCAGGTCGACGCCGCCGGTCACCGCCAGCCGGCCCGGCAGGCGTCCGGCGAGTTCGGACAGGTCCACGTGGTGCGCGC
>JBIOYB010000643.1:0-15706 GCA_044869915.1 Allorhizocola sp. | reverse complement strand
GCGACGCTGCGCCAGGCCGGGCTCGTCACGGTCGGCGAGCCGATCCTGTCCTCGTCGGCCCTGCTGATCCGCCGTGTCGGCGCGCCGGAGAACGGCCCGGTCAACCAGCTCTTGCGCCGGCTGCAGGGCGTGCTCGTCGCCCGCCGGTACGTCATGCTCGTCTACGACGTGCGCGCCGACCTGCTCGACCAGGCCAGCACGCTGACCCCCGGCATCGAGTCGCCGACGATCTCGCCGCTGCACCGGGAGGGCTGGGTTGCCGTGCAGGCGATGGTGTTGCGGGGCGAGGTGCACCGCATCATGGACGAGCTGTATGACCTGGGTGCGAGGGCGATTCTCGTGACGGACATCCACGCGTGCAGGCTTTGAGCCCGGTTGGTGAGACGGGATGGCCGCGGGGTGCGAGGGCCGGCGGTCCTGTGGAGGGTGCTGAGGCATTCATGTGCGCGGGGGCGAAGGGCCGGTTGGTGAGACGGGATGGCCGCGGGGTGCGAGAGGTGGTGGCGGTGTGGGTGCGGTGAAGGGCGCTGAGACGGTGTTTGTGCATCGGCCCAAGCGGGTGCGTGTTGTGTGCGCCGTGGGCGCGGTGAGCGTGTTGGTCCTGTTCACCGTGATCGGCACGGCGCTGACCGAGGTGGGCGTGGGCGTGTTCAAGCCGGGCGATCAGTACGCCATGATCGGGCTGGGCGTCGTGTTTGCCGCGGGCATCATGCTGATCGCGCGGCCGCATTTGCGGGCCGACGAGTCGGGCATCAAGGTGCAAAACATTATTGGTGGGTACGAGTTGCCCTGGCAGGTCGTGCGGAAGGTCAGCTTCGACCGGGGCCGGCCGTGGCTGTCGCTGGAGCTCGAAAACGACGATACGGTGTCTGTGCTGGCCGTACAGGCGGTGGACAAGGCACACGCCGTGCACGCCGTGCAGTGTTTGCGGTCACTTCACGCCCAAAATCGGGCGTAGTGTATGCTTGTGTTTACGACCTGGCAGTGAATGCTGCCATCAAGCGGAGCGCCTGCTCCCACCCATCCGCCTCGAGCGAGTTGGGTCCGGTCACCTGAGCCTGGTGCTTGGGGTGCGCTGACGTGCGCACATGACCGGTCGAGCAGGCCCAGTCTCACGCGAGGCTGGGCCTACTGCTTTGGCGGTCCCGCGGTTCGCGAAGCGGTCAAACGCCTCGCGAGGCGAAGATCGCCCGGTCGCACGTCAGGAATAGGAACGATCAAGGAGGCCACATCAGCGTCGAGCCACGCGTAAACGAGCAGATCCGGGCACGTGAGGTCCGTCTGGTCGGCCCTGAGGGCGAGCAGGTGGGGATCGTCCCACTCGAGCGCGCCCTGCAGCTGGCCGCGGACGTAGATCTGGATCTGGTCGAGGTTGCGCCCATGGCACGCCCTCCGGTCTGCAAGCTCATGGACTTCGGCAAGTTCAAGTACGAGAGCGCGCTCAAGGCCAGGGAAGCCCGGCGTAACCAGCAACAGACGGTCATCAAGGAAATGAAACTCCGGCCAAAGATTGACTCGCATGACTACGAGACCAAGAAGGGTCACGTGCTGCGGTTCCTCAAGGCTGGAGACAAGGTCAAAGTGACGATCATGTTCCGGGGTCGCGAGCAGCACCGCCCCGAGCTGGGTTTCCGGCTCCTGCGCAGGCTCGAGGAGGAGGTCGCGGACATGGGTTTCGTCGAGTCCCAGGCCAAGCAGGACGGCCGTAACATGATCATGGTGCTTGCGCCCCACCGCGGCGGTAAGACGGCCGGCGCCCGCAAGGGCGAGTCCGACCCCGCTTCCACGGAGCAGGCGACCGAAGAGACCGTCGCCGGGGCAACGGCGCAGGCCTGATCTAGCACCAAGCACACATAGTCAGGGGAGAACTTCGAAAATGCCGAAGATGAAGAGCCACACCGGCATGGGCAAGCGGGTGAAGGTCACCGGCAAGGGCAAGATCATTGCCGAGCAGGCCGGGAAGCGTCACCTGCTGGAGGGCAAGTCCTCCCGCCGTACCCGCCGGCTGACCGGGACCGTGGAGGTCTCGAAGGCCGACGCGCCGCGGATCAAGAAGCTGCTCGGGCGCTGACGCGCGCCACATTGGATTAACCGATAAGGAGACGACGATATGGCACGCGTCAAGCGGGCGGTCAACGCCCTGAAGAAGCGCCGGGTGATCCTCGAGGGGGCCAAGGGCTACCGCGGTCAGCGCTCGCGCCTGTACCGCAAGGCCAAGGAGCAGATGCTCCACTCGATGCAGTACGCATACCGCGACCGCAAGGATCGCAAGGGTGACTTCCGCCAGCTGTGGATCACCCGGATCAATGCGGGCGCCCGCGCTAACGGCATCACCTACAACCGCCTCGTGCAGGGCCTGCGCCTCGCCGGCGTCGAGGTCGACCGCAAGATCCTCGCCGATCTGGCGGTGAACGACGAAAAGTCGTTCGTCGCGCTCGTCGAGGTCGCCAAGAAGGCGGTCGCCCAGGCGCAGACGGCCTGAGCCGCCCGCTAAGTGGACAGCACACGCAGACCCGGGGACGCTCCGTTCACGACACGGACACCCCGGGTTTCTGCTGCCGTAAAACTGCACCGGCGCAAGGAGCGGGACGCGACGGGACTGTTCCTGGCCGAGGGGCCGCAGGCGGTGCGTGAGGCCATGGCGGCGGGGGTGGTGCGCGAGGTGTTCGTGACGCAGGCCGCCCTCGCGCGTGGGGATCACAGCGATATCCCGGAAATCGCGCAGATCTTGGAGGCGGGCGGTGGCGGCACGCGAGTGTCCGTCGTGACCGGCGAGGCGATGGCCGCGCTGGCGGAAACCGTGACGCCGCAAGGGGTTGTGGCCGTGTGCGAGCTCGTGGACGTGCCGCTGGGCGAGGCACTGGCCAAGAAGCCCCGCCTCGTGGCGGTCGCGGTGGACATCAGGGATCCGGGCAACGCCGGCACGATCCTGCGCACCGCGGACGCGGCCGGGGCCGGTGCAGTGATCTTCACGGGTGACTCGGTTGACCCGCACAACGGCAAGTGTGTGCGGGCGAGCGCCGGCAGCCTGTTCCACGTCGATGTCGTGCGGGAGCGGGAAACCGCGAAGGTGCTCGATGAGCTGCGCGACATGCTCGTGCTCGCGACCAGCGGGCGCGGCGAAACGGACCTGTTCGAGCTCGAGCCCCGGCTGAAGGAACGGACGGCGTGGCTGTTCGGGGGCGAGGCGCATGGCCTGCCCGATGAGGTCCTCGCGCGGGCGGAGCGCGTCCGCGTACCCATATATGGCTTTGCAGAGAGTTTGAACCTTGCGGCGGCCGCGGCGGTCTGCCTGTATGCTTCAGCCCGTGCGCACAGATCTGCTCTTTAGTCGGCCCGCCGGTGGCGGGCGGGGAGACTGACGCGCTCCTGCCAGATGCCGGTGGGCTGTGGCCGAGCCACGTGGACCTAGACTGTCCCGGTTGCCGCATCTGGAGAATCTCAACTGATGACTTATCGCCACGATCCGTATGATCCGAAGCAGGCGAGCCTGCTCGCGCCCGAGGCTCTCGAAGGCGCGGTAAGCAGCGCCCGCGAACGGCTGGGCCAGACCGATGCTCTGAGCGCGTTGCGCGAGCTGAAGTCCGAAGTTTTGGGGGACAAGTCCCCGGTTTCCCTGGCGCGCCGCGAGATCGGCTCGCTGCCACCGGCCGCGAAGGCGGAGGCGGGCAAGCGCGTCAACGAGGCGCGTTCCGCGATCCAAGCCGCCTACGACGAACGGCAAAAAGAGCTCGAAGCCGTGGAAGCGGAGCGTGTGCTGCGCGAGGAGCGGGTCGACGTCACGCTCCCGTGGGACAGGCGCCCGCGTGGCGCCCGGCATCCACTCACGACACTCATGGAGCGCATCGGCGACCTGTTCGTGGGCATGGGCTACGAGATCGCGGAGGGGCCGGAGCTCGAGCTCGAGTGGGCCAACTTCGACGCGCTCAACATCGCGCCCGATCATCCGGCGCGCGGGCTGATGGACACGTTTTGGGCCGGTGACGGGCTGGTGCTGCGCACGCACACGTCGCCTGTCCAGGCGCGCACGATGCTGTCGCGCAAGCCGCCGATCTACATTGTCGTGCCGGGCCGGGTCTATCGCACCGACGAGCTCGACGCGACCCACTCGCCCGTGTTCCACCAGGTCGAGGGGCTTGTGGTGGATCGCGGCATCACGATGGCTCATCTGAAGGGCACGCTGGACCACTTCGCCCGTGCCATGTTCGGCCCCAACGCGCGCACGCGCTGGCGCCCGCACTACTTCCCGTTCACGGAGCCGAGCGCGGAGTTCGACGTGTGGTTCGAGGCCCATCGCGACGGCCCGCAGTGGGTGGAGTGGGGCGGCTGCGGCATGGTCAACCCCAACGTCCTGCGCGCCTGCGGCATCGACCCCAACGAGTTTTCGGGGTTCGCGTTCGGCATGGGGATCGAGCGCACGTTGATGTTCCGCAACGGGCTGTCGGACATGCGCGAAATGATCGAGGGCGACGTGCGCTTCACCCGCGCGTTCGGCATGGAGGTGCACTGAGATGAGGGTGGGACTTTCGTGGCTGCGCGAGTTTGTCGAGCTGCCGGCCGACGTCACGGCCGAGGATCTCGACGAGAAGCTCACCAACCTCGGCATCGAGGTCGAGCATGTCATCGACCAGCGCTCCACGGTGCGGGGCGAGCTGGTGGTCGGTCGGGTGCTGACCGTGGAGGAGCTCAAGGAGTTCAAGAAGCCGATCCGGTTCGTGACGCTCGACATCGGACGGTCGGAGCCGCAGGAGGTCATCTGCGGGGCGACCAACTTCAGCGAGGGCGATCTGGTGGTCGTGATCCTGCCGGGCGGTGTGCTGCCCGGCGGGTTTGAGGTGGGTTCACGCAAGACCTACGGGCGCGTCTCCAACGGCATGATCTGCTCGGCGCGCGAGCTCGGCGTCAGCGACGACCACGCGGGGATCATCGTGCTGCCCGAGGGCAGCGGCAAGCCGGGTGAGGACGCCCGCCCGGTGGTCGGGCTCGACGACATAGGGCTCGCGCTGGAGATCACGCCCGACCGCGGCTATCAGATGAGCGTGCGCGGTTTGGCCCGGGAGCTGAGCCACGCCTACGCGAAGCCGTTCAACGACCCGGGTTTCGGCCCGCGCACCGAGGCGACCGCCAAGCCGGCGTGGCCACTGACCGTCGAGGACACCGAGGGGTGCGACCGGTTCGCGGCCCGCCTGGTCACCGGCGTCGACCCGCACGCGCCCACGCCCGACTTCATGAAGCGCCGCCTGACCACGGCCGGCATCCGCACGCTGGGTCTGGCCATCGACATCACCAACTACGTGATGCTCGAGCTGGGCCAGCCGATGCACGCCTTCGACGCCGACCGGATCAGCGGCGCGCTGATAGTGCGGCGGGCTCGCGACGGCGAGACTCTGACCACTTTGGACGGTGCGCGGCGCGTACTCAGCCCGGAGGACATGGTCATCTGCGACGACACCGGGCCGGTCTCGCTCGCGGCCGTCATGGGCGGGCAGACCTCGGAGGTCGTCGACGGCACCACCAACGTGCTTTTCGAAGCGGCGCACTGGGATCCGGCGATGGTCGGGCGCACGGCGCGGCGGCACAAGCTGTTCAGCGAGGCGGCCAAGCGCTGGGAGCGCGGGGTCGACCGCGAGCTGTGCCTGGTGGCCGTCGAGCGGGCGGTGTCGCTGCTCGTCGAGCACGGCGGCGGCACGCCCGGCGGCGAGGTGCTCGACCTGAACTACCCGCCCGAGCCGACGATGATCTCGATGGCGGGCGACCTGCCCACCAGGCTGATCGGCGTGGAGTATTCCGTTGACCGGGTGGCCGATCTGCTCACCGAGATCGGATGTGACGTCGCGGCATACGACGACCATGTCGAGGTCATGCCCCCGTCGTGGCGGCCCGATCTGCGCGAGGGCGCCGATCTGGTCGAGGAGGTCGTGCGGCTGGACGGGTTTGAGTCGGTGCCGAGCGTGCTGCCGATCGCCCCGCCCGGCAACGGCCTGACCCCGGCGCAGCGCCGGCGCCGCGCGATCGGGCGCACGCTGGCCGAGCAGGGCTACGTCGAGGTGCTCACCTACCCGTTCGTTTCCGCCTCGGTCAGGGAAACGCTTGGCGAGTCCGGGCCGGCCGCCCGCCTGGCCAACCCGATTTCGGAGGAGGAGCCGTTCATGCGGACCAGCCTCCTGCCGGGCCTGATCACCGCGCTGCGGCGCAACCTCGGCCGGGGCCTGCGCGACGTCGCGCTCTACGAGCTGGGCCTGGTGTTCCTGCCCACTGAGGACATGAAGGCGCCGCCCGTCATGGGCGTGGCCGCCCGGCCGTCCGAAGCGCAATGGCGCGTGGCCAACGAGGCCGTTCCCCACCAGCCGCTGCACGCGGCGGTCGTGCTCACCGGCGAGCTGGAGCGCTCCGGCTGGTGGGGCGGTGGCCGCGAGGCGTCCTGGGCGGATGCGGTCGAGGCCGTGCGGATGGTGCTGGACGGCTACGAGATCACGCAGGTGTCCCGGGCGCCGTTCCATCCCGGGCGGTGTGCGCTGTTCACGGTCGACGGGGTCGAGGTGGGTCTGGCCGGGGAGTTGCATCCGGCGGTCTGCGCGGCCTTGGACATCCCACGCGGCACGTGCGCGATGGAGATCGACATCGATCGGGTGCCGCTGCCCGGGCCGACGCCGCCGCCCACGCTGACCAACTATCCACCGGCGCTGATCGATGTGGCGCTCGTCCTCGACCACGGCATCGCCGCCCAGGTCGTGCAGGACACCCTGGTCGAGGGCGCGGGCCCGCTGCTGGAGTCGATCCGCCTGTTCGACGTTTACGAAGGCGGCAGTCTGGGGGAAGGCGGTGGCAAACGTTCGCTGGCCTACAACCTGACGTTCCGCGCCCCCGATCGCACCCTCAAGGTCGAGGAGGCGGTGGCGGCGCGGGACGCCGCGGTCGCGCTCGTCGCGGAAAGGTTGGGCGGAACCCTGCGCGGCGCATAACCGTCGAAGGACACATGATGCGAAGGTCCGTTACGTCGTCCATTACAAGGACGACTCTGGTGCTTGCATTGTTCACGGCCGGCTGCGCGGGGCTCGCCGATGGCGGCAGCCCGAGCGCAAGCGAGCCGGACGTGGTGGGGCGGACCTTCCTGTCGACCTCGGTCAGTGGTTACACGCTGGCCGGGGGGTCCCGCATCACGCTGGCCTTCCCCGAGAAGGGCAAGCTTTCGGCCCATGCCGGGTGCAATCATCTGCTCGGCAACTACGCCGTCGAGGGCGACAAGCTGAAGATCACCGGCATGGGGGGCACCGACATGGCGTGCGAGCCGGCGCGCATGGCGCAGGACGAGTGGTTCATCAAGTTCATGACCGGGGGTCCGGCGTGGACGCTGAGCGGTGATGATCTGGTGCTCAAGAGCGGCACGACGGAGATCAAGTTGCAGGATCGCAAGGTGGCCGACCCCGACCGCTCGCTGGCGGGCCGGCGCTGGGTGGTCGATGGGCTGATGGACTCCGAGGCGGCGTCGTCGGTGCCGCAGGGCGCCCAGGCCTACCTGGAGTTTCAGGGCGGCCCCCAAGATGGCAAGGTCACGGGCAACACCGGGTGCAACAGTCTAAGCGGGACTTACGCCGAGGCCGACGGCAAGATCACGTTTTCGAGCGTGGCCACCACCCGGATCGCGTGCCCAGGCCCGCAGGGCCAGCTCGAGCGATCGGTGATGGCGGTGCTCGACGGGCCGGTCGACGCGAAGATCGAGGCCAACAAGCTGGTGTTGCGGCATCCATCCGGCAAGGGCCTGTCACTGACCTCGTAGTCGGGTGATTACCCTAAGGATCATGCATGAGCCCGTTCGCGTGATCGGTGGGCGCCGGTTCGACTTCGACCGGCAGGTCGCTGTGATGGCCGTGGTCAACCGCACCCCGGATTCCTTCTACGACAAGGGTGCGACGTTCGCGCTCGACAAGGCGGTCGCGGCCGTGGCGCGGGCGGTCGACGAGGGCGCCGACTGGGTCGACATCGGCGGGGTCAAGTTTTCGCCGGACGACGGGGACGTGCCGGCCGGCGTCGAGCTCGACCGCGTGCTGCCGGTGATCCGGGCGGCCGTCTCCCTGAACACGGTGGTCAGCATCGACACGTTCCGGGTGGACGTGGCCGAGGCGGCGCTCGAGGCCGGTGCGCACATCGTCAACGACACCACCGGGCTGCACGATCCGGGCCTGGCCGACCTGGTCGCGGCGCGCCCCGGCACGCAGCTGATCATCACGCACAGCCTGGCCGCGCCGCGCACGCACTATCCGCGGCCGTCCTATGTGGACATCGCGCGGGAGATCGCCGACTTCCTGCGCGCGAAAGTAAACGTCGCCCTGCAAAGGGGCGTCCGCCCGTACCAGATAATCATTGATCCAGGACACGACCTGAACAAGAACACCCTGCACACGCTGGAGTTGACGCGGCGGCTGGGTGAGGTCGCGGCGGTGGGCTATCCCATGCTCGCGGCGGTGTCCAATAAGGACTTCGTGGGGGAGACACTCGACCGGCCGCAGGGGGAGCGGCTCGCGGGCAGCCTCGCCGCCGCGGTGTATTCGATCCTGCAGGGCGCCCGCATCGTGCGCATGCACAACGTGCGCGAATCGGTCGACGCCGTGCGCATGACCGAGGCCATCCTGGGCTGGAGGCAGCCCGCCTACACGAAACACAACATGTGACGGATGTGTGATGGACAAGGAACTGCTCGAGGCATACCTGCCGGAGGACCGGGGCGCGCCGATGGTGCGGCTCAACATGGTCGCGTCGCTGGACGGCGCGGCTTGGCTGGACGGCCGCTCGGGGCCGCTGGGCGGGGCCAAGGATCAGGAGCTGATGGAGCTGCTGCGGATGATGGCCGACGTCGTCATGGTCGGCGCCAACACCGTGCGAATTGAGGGATATAAAGGCAATCTTATTTCGGATGAATCGCGCGAATGGCGAATCGCCAACGGATTGTCCGCCAAACCAATTTTCGAAATTGTTCACCTGAAAGAGGTGGCGGAGGTCGTCCGCAGGCACGCGGGACGGCACATCCTGTGCGAGGGCGGGCCGCATATCTTCGGCGCATTGGCGGGCCTCGACACGATCGATGAGGTGTGCCTCACGATCGGGTCGCTGCTCGCCGGACCAGGCCCGGGCCGCATCACGGCCGGCCCACCCCATCCACCGAGACGAATGCAAATGGTGCACGCGATTCCCATGGATCAACTGTTGTTCCTGCGTTATCAGTCATCTGTCATTACCTAAACATGACTTCTTCCACTAGTTCATTTAACTTCGTTTGAATGAAGATGTTCTCGTGGATGAGGGATATGCAGCGTTTACCAACGCCGACCCGATGTTCTTCGACGTTCTTCACGCGGCACAGGGCGACACGCGGCCGTTCACGTTGGCGACATGCGAGCTGCCGGACGGGTGGGGGCGCACGGAGCAGGACGACTGGCTGGTCATGTCGCCCCCGGTCGACGTCGAGCTGCCGCCGCAGGGATGGAAAATCCACGCATCGTCTTGTTTGGACAACGCCGAGAGCGTGCTGGGCAAGGTGTGGGCCTATTGTGAGCCGCGCGGGATCAAGTTCAAGTTCCTGCGCTCGCACGCGGCACTGCTCGCCCGGGTGTCGAAATACGCGCCCCGTGGATACAGCGGCAAGCTGGTCACGATCTACCCGACCGATGACACGCAATGCGAGCGGATGCTCCGCGAGCTGGGCGAGCTGCTCGAAGGCGAGCCCAATCCCTACATCCTGTCCGATCTGCGGTGGGGCAACGGCCCGCTGTATGTGCGGTACGGCGCCTTCCTGGGCCGGTTCTGCGTGGCACCCAACGGGCAGGTCGTGGGGGCGATCGAGGACGAGACGGGCAAGCTGGTGCCCGACAAACGCGGTCCGGTGTTCCATGTGCCGCCGTGGGTGAAACTGCCCGAATTCCTCCAGCCGCACCTGGACGCGCGCAACTCGGTGAAGCTGACCGAGATCCCATACACGGTCGAGCGCGCGTTGCATTTTTCGAATGGTGGAGGGATCTATGTGGCCCGCCGGACCACTGACGACCGGCAGGTCGTGCTCAAGGAGGGGCGGCCGCACTCGGGTCTGGACGCCCGGGGCCACGACGCGGTGGCACGCGTAGACCGCGAATTCGCGATCATGCGCGCCTTCGCCGGGATCCCCGGCGTGCCGGAGGCCTTGGAGCTGTTCGACATCGGCGAGCACCGGTTCCTGGCGATGGAGCATGTGGACGGCCGCCCGCTCAGCCGTGAGATCGCGCACCGCTTCCCGCTCATCAAGCGCGGCATCGGGCCCGACGATCTGGCCGAATACACGACATGGGCGATGAAGATCTACGAGCAGACCGAGTCGGCCATCAAGGCCATCCATGAGCGCGGATACGTGTACGGCGACCTGCACCTGTGGAACGTGCTGGTGCGCGAGGACGGCACGATCGGGCTGCTCGACTACGAGGTGGCCGCGCGGGTGGAGGAGATGACCCGGCCCGGCCTTGCCAACCAGGGATTCTCGGCGCCGTCGGGCACGACCGGATTCGACATCGACCTGTACGCGCTGGCGTGCCTGAAGCTGGCCATGTTCCTGCCGCTGATGAACATCGTGTGGCTCGACCGGTCCAAGGCGCGGCACTTCGCCGACATCATCGCGGCGCACTTCCCGGTGCCGGACGAATTCCTGGAGCAGGCGGTGGCGGTGATCGCGCCCACGGCGCAGGATCCCGCCCCGACGCTGGGCGGATGGGAGCAGGCGCGGGCATCGCTGACGAAGGCGATCGTGGCCAGCGCGACACCGCACCGCGACGACCGGCTGTTCCCGGGCGACCCGCGGCAGTTCGCCACCGGCGGCGGGATCAGCCTGGCCTACGGCGCGGCGGGCGTGCTGTACGCGCTGTCGGCCACGGGCGCCGGCCGGTTCCCGGAATTCGAGCAGTGGCTGGTGAAGCGGGCGCTCAAGCCCGCGACCGGGACGCCGCCCGGGTTCTACGAGGGACTGCACGGTGTCGCGTTCGCGCTCGACCATCTCGGATACCGCCAAGAGACCTTGGATCTCATGGACATGGTGCTCAGTGAGCAGTGGGAGACGCTGGGCCAGGACCTTCACTCCGGCCTGGCCGGGGTCGGCATGAACCTGCTGCACCTGGCGCGGCGCACCGGGGAGACGCGGCTGCGCGAGGCGGGCCTGAAAGCGGCCCGGCTGGTGGCCGAGCGGCTCGGCGACGAGGACTCCGTGGGCGAGATCAGCGGCGGGGAGAATCCGCTCGCGGGCCTGGTGCGCGGCGCGTCCGGGCCGGCGATGCTGCTGATGCGCGCCTTCGACGAGACCGGCGACGGGGCCTTCCTGGAGAAGGCGGCGACCGCGCTGCGCATGGATCTCAAGCGTTGCATCGTGCGCTCCGACGGCATCATGGAGGTCACCGAGGGCTGGCGCACAATGCCCTACCTCGAGACCGGCAGTGTCGGGATCGGACTGGCGATCGACGACTACCTCACCCGCCGGGAGGACGAGGCCTTCCGCACCGCCTCCGAACAGCTCAGCCTCGCGGCTCATTCGACCATGTATGTCCTTCCCGGCCTGTTCAGCGGCCGCGCGGGCATCCTGCTCTACCTCGCCCAGACCAAGCGCCCCGGCATCGAAAAGCAGGTGCGCAACCTCGACTGGCACGCCGTGCCCTACGGTGGCGGGTTTGCCTTCCCCGGCAGTGGGCTGCAGCGGCTGTCGATGGATCTGGCCACCGGCACAGCCGGCGTCTTGCTCGCGCTCGGCGCGGCGCTGCACGACGAACCCGTCTACGCGCCGCTGTCTTTTCCCGCCCCCCAGCCCTGTGGGCCCGCCCCCCTATAGACCCCCGCACCGGCCGGTGCGGGTAAATGAAAGTTACCCCGAAAGGAGCGTCATCATGACGCTGCTCGACCTCCACGCGATGGACTCCCCGATCGTCGACATGGCCACCGGAAGCTCGAACTCGGGCCACAGCTGTGGCTCGGACGTCAGCCTCGCCCTGTGTGGCGGCCACGGCTCCGAGGCCAGCCTGCTGCTCTGCGGCGACAAGTAGTCATCATGTCGGGCGGGACCGGACGAGTGGAGATCGCCCGGTCCCGCCGTCAGCTTATTCCGGTCGCCTGTTCGGGCGCGATAGGCACCCTCGCCTCGCTGGCGTTGCCTATGGCTCTCGGCCGGGCGATAGACGGTCAAGGGCTGGCTCTCGCCATCGGACTGATCGCGCTGTCGGTGGCGGCTGATCTGTTTGACTCTTTCGCGATCACGGCATACGCCGCGAATACGGCGGCCCGGTTGCGCCATGCGCTGATCCGGCAAATCCTGTCCGTCAGTCCGCACCGTTTGCTCGGGTTCCCCACCGGCGATCTGGTGAGCCGGGTCTCCGGGCAGGCGACGGAGGCCGCCCAGGCGGACTTCAGCCGGATCAGCGTGGCGCTCGGCGTGCTGCCGCCGGTGGGCAGCCTTGTCCTGCTGTCCATCATGGACATCCGGCTGGGGCTGGCGTTCCTGGTCGGTATCGGCGGTGTGGTGCTGGTGCTGCGGTCGTTCAGCCGGCGCGCCGAGCGGGCGTCGGCCGACTATCAGGTGGCGCAGAGCGGGATCGCCGCCCGGCTCACCGAGGCCATGACGGGTGCCCGGACCATCGCGGCCGCGGGCACGTTCGAGGCCGAGCGGCGGCGTGTGCTCGGCCCGCTGGAAGACTTGCGTGTCCACGGGATGCGCATGTGGCAGGTGCTGGCGCGCTCGACCGCCCAGGGTGCGGTGGTCGGCCCGCTGGTGCTGGTCGCCGTGATGTCCGCGGGCGGCCTGCTGCTCGCTTCGCACGATCTCACCCCCGGGGATCTGTTCGCGGCCAGCCGCTACGCGGCGATAGGGGCGGGACTCGGCGCTCTGACCGGCGTCCTGGGCGGGTTGGCTCGCGCCCGCGCGGCGACGTCGCGCCTTGATGCGGTCCTTGACGTCCCGCCCCTAACCTACGGCCGGCTGTCTGTTTCGGACGGTGCGGGCCGGTTGGAGTTTGTCGATGTGACGGTGGACGGCGTGCTGCGTGGCGTCACCTTCGCCGTGCCCGGTGGGGCCGCCGCGGCGGTCGTCGGCCGTTCCGGTGCGGGCAAGTCGGTGCTGGCCGCCCTGGCCGCCCGGCTGCGCGATCCCGACTCCGGCAGCATCTTGCTCGACAGCGTGCCGCTGTGCTCGCTGTCCCAGGGCGAGCTGCGGCGCGCGGTCGGTTGCGCCTTTGAAAAACCCGTTCTTTTGGGGGGTACCGTCTCCGACGCGATCGGTCTCGGCCGCGAATATGTGGGCGTGACCCGGGCGGCCACCGCCGTGCACGCGCACGAGTTTGTGGTGCGGCTGCCGCACGGCTACGACACGCCGCTCGCGCAGACGCCGATGTCGGGCGGCGAGGCGCAGCGGCTGGGGCTGGCGCGGGCGTGGGACGCGTCCCGCGTGCTGGTGCTCGACGACGCGACGTCCAGTTTGGACATGGTGACCGAGATGCGCATCGGCGAGGCGCTGCTGGCCTCGCCGCGGACCCGCCTGATCGTCACGCACCGCATCACGACGGCGCAGCGGGCCGATCTGGTCGTGTGGCTCGACGGCGGCGGGGTGCGGGCGGTCGGCCCGCACGCCTTGCTGTGGGCGGACCCCCACTATCGGGCGGTGTTCGAATGAGTTCGGTGGGTCCGGTCGCCTTTGGTGTCAAGCAGTTGCGGCGCGGCGCCGTGGTGCGTTTCTTGTTGTGGTCGCTGCCGGAGGCGCTGCCGGCCGCGATGTTGGGCGTGGCCGTGGCGCGCGCGGTGGACGAGGGGTTCCTCGCCGGGCGGCCGCTGGTCGGGCTCGGCTGGCTCGCGGCCATCATCCCGGTCAGCCTGTGCAGCGCGATCGGCGCGCGCCAGGTGCTGCGCGGTCTCGGCGACATGGTCGAACCGATGCGCGACATACTCGTGCGCCGGGTCGTCGCCTCGTCTCTGTCGCGGGCCGTCGGCGGCCAGGCCGACGACGGCGCGGTGGCCCGCCTGACCCGCCAGGTCGAGATCGTGCGGGACAGCTTCGCCGGGCTGCTCATGGTCACGCGCGACTTTGTGGTGGGCGTGGTCGGCGTCCTGGTCGGCCTGCTCGCGCTTTCGCCGCTGGTGATGCTGTTCGTGCTGCCGCCGTTCGTGGTCGGGGTGGCCGGATTCGTTGCTTCCCTTGGGCTTTCGGCGAGGCGGCAGCTCGTGGCGGTGGTGGCCGAGGAGCGGCTCGCCGCGTCGGCGTCGACCGTCGTGGCCGGGGCCAGGGACGTGATCGCCTCCGGCGCCTCCGGGCACGCCGCCGCGATGGTGGCCGGGCCGATCGACGACCAGGCGGCGGCCGAGCGCGCGCTGGCGTGGACCTCCGTCGTGCGCACGCTGTGCTTCACGGTCGGCGGATGGCTGCCGCTGATCGCGCTGCTGGTGGCCGTGCCGTGGCTCACCGGGCGGGGCCTGAGCCCCGGCGAGGTGCTCGGCGGGCTGATGTATGTCCTGTTCGGGCTGCAGCCGTCGATGCGCAAGCTGATGGGCGGGCTCGGCGGGGCCGGCCTGCGCTACTCGGTGACGCTGCGCCGGCTGCTCGGACTGCCGATCGAGCCCCCGTTGGCGAAAGGTGGCACGGGTGGCCGGCTCGAGGCGCGTCACGTCACGTTCGCCTACGGCCCGTACAGCGAACCGGTGCTGCGCGACCTGAGTCTGGCCGTGGAGGAGGGCGAGCACCTGGCCGTGATCGGGCCCAGCGGCATCGGCAAGTCGACCCTCGCGATGGTCCTGTGTGGACTGAGACCGCCGACGTCGGGTGAGGTGGTGGTCGCCGACCGGGTGCTGATCCCGCAGGAGGCGTATGTCTTCTCGGCCACCCTGCGGGAGAACCTGGCGTATCTGTGCACGGGCGCGACGGACCCTCAGATCCTTGATGCGGCAACGATTATCGGGGCCGGGTCGCTGGTCAGGGAGTTGGGCGGGCTGGACGCGGTGGTCGAGCCGGTGCGGCTGTCGGCGGGGCAGCGCCAGCTGATCGCGCTCGCGCGGGCATACCTGGCGCCCGCGCGCGTGGCCATCCTGGACGAGGCCACGTGCCATCTTGACCCCGCCGCCGAGGCCGTCGCCGAGCGGGCGTTCGCCCGGCGGCCCGGCAGCCTGATCGTCATCGCGCACAGATTGAGCTCTGCCTTGCGCGCCAAGCGGATCCTGGTGCTCGACGGGGCGGGCGCCCAGCTCGGCGAGCACGCCGATCTGCTGGAACGCTCCGCCCTCTATCGCGAGCTCATATCCAGCCTCGCTCATGAGCCGCTCGGATCGCCGCGATCCTCGTCCGCGAGTCCGTCTTGGTCAGGATCCGCGACAGGTGGTTGCGGACCGTTCCCGGACTGAGAAACAGCCGCTGGGCGATCTCGGTGGAGCGTAACCCCTCCGCGGCCAGCCGCAGGACCTCGCGCTCTCGTTCGGTCAGCGGGTTTTGGCTCGCGATCATCACAGAGAGCGCCAGTTTGGTGTCGATCACCACCTCGCCGCGGGCGGCCCTGCGCACGCTGTCGATGAGGATCTCCGGCGACGATTCGGTGGCAATGAAACCGACCCGGGGGGCCAGCCTCGCTAGGCTGAAACACAGCCTGTCGGTGGACTCCGGGTCGCTGAGGATGAGTACCGCGCACTGCGGTGTGAGCTTCTCGCATAATTCCGTCATCAGGACGGAGCAGGG
>JBIOYB010000642.1:0-3523 GCA_044869915.1 Allorhizocola sp. | reverse complement strand
GCCTGGAGCGCCAACATTAACGACCTGGTCTTACACAAGGAGATCATGTCAGCGATCGCTTCAGACATTGTTGTCGTAGCCTCAGTCGGAAACCATCCAGCTGACCAGGCGGTAGGTTACCCGGCGTCTATTCCTGGGGTGTTGGCAGTGGCGGGGGTGGATAAGAGCGGGAATCGGTCGCGGATATCTGTGGCGGGGCCGGAGGTGGATATCGCTGCGCCCAGCGACAACATTTCGAGCACGGATAAGGGGGGGGGGTATCGGGAGGGGACGGGGACTTCGGATGCGGCGGCGATTGTGGCGGGGGCGGTGGCGTTGGTGCGGGCGAAGTATCCGGAGTTGAAGGGGCCCGAGGTAGTGCGGCGGCTGACGGCGACGGCGACGGATAAGGGGGCGCCGGGGCGGGATGACGAGTATGGGTATGGGGTGCTCAACATTGTGGCGGCGTTGACTGCGGTGCTGCCTGCGGAGACGCCGAGCGCCGGTGGGACGGCCACGGGTGGGGTGACGCCAGGGGTTGGGGCGTCGGCTCCGGGGAAGGCGGGCGGGGGTGGGGCTGCCTGGTGGCTGTTGGCGGTGCTGCCCGCAACGGCTGTGGTGATTGTGGGGGTCACTTGGCTACGGCGGCGCCGGATCCGGTGATGCTGGGCGGGCGGATGAGCAGGTCTTCGATCGGGACGAGGGCCTGACGGTACTGTGCGTCGGCCGGGGCGGCGTAGAGCATCCACGGCTTGCTGTCGGGTGGGGGTTGGAACGACGGTGGGCACTGGCCAGTGGTGACGGCGATGGTTTGGGTGCCGAGCTTGGCGCCCGTGCGGGTCTCGAAAACGTTCAGCAGATATGTGGCCTGGTGGAGCGGGATTTCTGGCCGATCCGGATAGCGGCAGGCCGCGATGATGGGGCCCGTGCGGGTTTGGGTCACACAGCCGACGAGCTGGGTCGCGGTGGGGGCCGTGAGAGCGCCGGATGGCGGGGCCGAAGGGACACCGGTGCTGGGCGTGGCGGCGGCGCGGGTTGTTGGCGGCGCGGACTGGGCCGCGCCGGGTGGGGCCGTGGGAGCGGCGGGGATCGTGGTGTAGGGCTCGAGGGTAAACCCGTTGTCGTGGTTGGACCTGCGGAACAGGCGTGCAGGATGGGGTTCCGGCCCGGCGAAGGCGTCGGCGGCCGGGAAATAGCGGGGGCTGGAGGCGCAGAGTTCGGCCAGCTGTTCCACGCGCACAAGAGGATCGCCGCTCGTACGCATGCTGCTATCGCCGATCCCGCGCACGACGACGAAGGCGACGCAGATCAGCACGGTGGCCACGACGAGAGAGAAACAGCCGAGGACCAGGCGGCGCTCGTTGGACTCGTCCGGGGACGGCGCGGGCAGCGCCACCAGGCGGGCACGCAGGTCGGCGACGAGCTCATGGCGGCCGCCCAGGGCAGAGCGGGCATGAACGAGAGCCGTGCGATAGTCGCGCCGGGCCGCGTCGAAGTCTCCCGCCTCGCGATGGCCATCGCCCAGCAGCGCAAACTGGTACGCCAACTCGGCACGATCCACGGCCGCCTGCTCCGGCTGCTCCACACGCGCATGCAGCGTGGCGACCTCGGGCGACGTGGGGCCAAATCCCGCCGCGGCGTGGGTAACGGCAAGCCCGGCCACGGAGCGGGCATCCTCCAGACGCCCGACATGCGCGAGATATCCGGCGACCTCGTCGAGCAGCAAGGTCACGGCGCCGCGCTCCACATTGTGCTGCTCGGCCCACTGGGCGACCATCAACGCGTGCGGCACAAGACGTTCGCACCAGGCACGCGCCTCCGGGGACGACCACGGTCCGGGCGGGAAGGCGTCGGCGAGCATTCGCACGGCCCGCGCCGCCCACCACCTGCGTTCGTCGGCCAGCATGCGTTGGCGCGCAAAGTCCTGCGCCTGCGAACTGACGTTGAGCGCATCAGGCCCCGTGTCGACCATCGCGGTGGCCGCCAAACCGCGCAGCGAGCTCGCCCTGCCCACACCGACCGTATGCGCCGTCTCAATGAGCAGCGACTTGGGGATGTCCACCGGCGCAAGGAATGCCGCCAACGCCAGGCCCTCCGGCCTGTGCCGGCCGAAGTCACGATAGATGACCTTCGCAGGCGCCGGGCGCCGTGCGGCCAGCCAGTGCCGGATCCTATCCGTAGGGATGAACGCCGCGGCGATCACGGCGCAGAGCGCGCCAAGGCCCGGGAACGGGTCACTTTCGAAGAATGCCTTGGCCACCAACGGTTCCAGCGTCACGAGCAGCAACAAGACCAGCAGTGCGCGATGCATCAGGACCGCGCGGCGGGTGGCCGCCGTCCGCCGATCTGCTGCGGCGCAGGCCAATCCGCCGGCGAGCGCGACGAGCCCGGCATCGGCAGGGCCTAGCGCGGCAAGGCCGACCAGCCACAACGCCGCGCCGCAGACGAGGCCCAGCAGCAGTGATCGTCGCCACGGCGGCGGTGTCACGCGCGCGATCGGCGCCCCATAACTGAGTGCGAGCAGCACGAACGCGCCGACACCCAAGACGATCCCGCTCACGAAGCCCGCATCGAGTCCTATGAGGAGGGTCAACGCGGCCCAGAAAGCTCCCAAACCCCCGATCACTGCGGCTGGCGCGGCGACGACAAACGGCATGCATCGATCTTCCCGCAACACCGCATTTGCCGCCAACCGAACGCCCGATTCACTCCCTTGGAGTCGCGCCCCGTACGAGATCGATCGGCGACGCGCCACCGGTCAGCGCGAACGCCTCCAGGCGCACGACGCCCGCGATGATGGGCGGCACAGTGGAGACCGGCGCGACCCTGCGTTGCGCGTCAACGTAAAACAGCTCACCGAGTCGATTGTGGACAGTCGTGGCGTGGCGCTCGCCATAGGCCCGTTCCTGCACAATCACGGCACACGCCCCGTGCCCCTCGACCCGAAGCGCCGCCTGGACCCGGGCCAGCCCCTGCTCATCCGGGCGGAGACGCTGCAGCCTTTCATTCAATTCCATTTGGTGGGTACCAGGTGAGGCCACCCGCACCCGCCCATGCAGCCAAGTGTCCAAAAGCGACTGCGCGACATCGGCCGCATTGGTGGCCCGCTCGGGATCGGCAACAGGCCCACCGGCGTTGATCAGGTGCAGCCAGTCGCCCTGCAGGTCGCCGAACTGCTCGGGGCGGCTGTCCTCGAGCGCACGCTGGTGCACCGGCGGCAGCGGCCGGGGCTCCGGCCCGGACTTCACCTGGGCGCCAACGGCTTGCGCGATGAGCCACTCGTAGGCGTCGGGGTCGGGCTCATCGGCCGCGGGCTCGGCGCCGGGTGTGGCAGCCGTGATGGGGGTCGACGCCGCCTGGGCCTGCATCAGCAGCAGGAAAGGCTCGGGCCTGGGCTCCTGCTCCGACTCGGGCCTGTCCTCGAGCCGGGGCTCGGGTTGCTGCGACTGCGGTTGCGGTTGGGCCTGCGCCAGCGGATCGGCGGGCTGGGCGAGCGCCGAAAGCGTGAACGACCCAGCGCCGGCGGCCGTCGCCGCCCTGGCCG
>JBIOYB010000641.1:0-12609 GCA_044869915.1 Allorhizocola sp. | reverse complement strand
ATCCTTATGCGCTGAGCATGCTTGATCCCGATTGGACACCAGAGCTAGCCGCGATGAGCACGGCGATTCTCGACATCGCCGACAGCTAGCCCCCGGTCCCATCACCAGATGGGACCGGGGTTGGCATGTGTCTAGTCCGCCCACCGGCCTGGCCCCGGCCTGCACCTAGTCACCGTACTGCCGCCGTGAGGCCACCCCACCCCACCCAACATCACAGCTAGGAGTGCTCGTGTCCGCCATGGACGAAACCCGACTGTCTCCTGTAGGGGACCTGTTGCTACCGGGGAACAACCCCGCTATCGGCGTGGCCGCAAACACCCGGCCACGTCAGCCCTCATCAGCTATCCCCAGTCTGCTGGACCTGTCAAAACGCCTTCGGCCACGCGACTATGTCATCGCCGCGCTCCTGGACGAGCACCTGGTGCTGACCACCACACAGCTGGCGGCCATTCTGTTCGGCAGTGAGATCACCTGCCAGCACAGGCTTCAGACATTACGGCGGATCAAGGTGATCGACCGGTTCGTGCGCAACCAGCCTGGCCGGCCACACCCGCTGTGCTGGGTACCAGGACCGCTTGGCGCCGCGCTCGGTGCGGCGTCACGGCAGGAGAAACCACCCACGCTCAAAGCGCTGCAACAGCGCCACGCACGAATCTTGTCCAGTTCCAACCTCGACCATCTTCTTGGTGTCAACGGGTTCTTCATCCGCCTGCTGGCCCATGCCCGCCGCCACGACGGAACTCGGCTTGCCCGGTGGTGGTCGGAGCGGGCCACGGCGGGCACGTTCGGGCAGCGGATCAACCCGGACGGCCACGGCGTGTGGACCACCGGGACGTCGAGCACAGGGTTCTTCCTCGAATACGACCGCGGCACCGAGGCACTTGGGCGGTTGCTGAACAAACTGCCCGCCTACCGCAGGCTGCACAGCGACGGTGGGCCGGGCTATCCGGTCCTGTTCGTCTTGCACAGCAGGGCCCGCGAGCAGCATTTGCACCGCAAGCTCGCCGCAGGGGTAGACCCCGGTGTCCCCGTCGCGACCACCAGCCCCGAATCCGGCCATGACCCGGCAGCGCAAGTGTGGCGGCTGTTCGGCAACGGCCGCGCCCGCTACACCCTGGCGGGATTGGCCAAGTACTGCCAGCCCGGCCGGGAGGACAGCCCACTGGATCCCGGGCCACCGGCCGACGACGACGACCCGGTGCGCGGCCTTCGGTAGCCGCCTGCGCCCGGTCACACCACCCAACAAGCTAGCCTTTCACCCAACAGCCTGGCTCCTGCGGACGGTCGGTAACCCGGCCGTGAACCCAACAGGGCAGGTCACCTCCTATATGGACCTGGATTCGGTCCGGCGGGCGCTGTTGGGTGCAGGGTCTATGGTGAGTACTTCTCTTTGAGAAACCCCATATCGCACCACCCGGGCCGTCAGCCCACGACCTGCGGTAGCAAACCGCCCACCCGCCTCGCGCCGGTCGGCCTTGCACCCTTCGTCGGCAACCCGCCCACCTCACCCCGGCCTCTTGGCCGCATCCCAATCCTTTGTGCCGCTTGCCACGGCTGCACTGCCGTGCATTCGCACGACCCAACCCATAGGAGGTTCCCTATGTCCACGCCCGTACGCATCGTCACCGTGTGCCTGCCCGCTACCGTTCCTGCCGGCCAGCTGGCCACCAGCGCCACCACCGCCGTCAGCAACACCATCAACGGGGCCGACCGGCCATCTCCGGTCGGGCACTTCCTCACCACGGTGAGCCTGCGTGCAGGGCGACTCCTGCAAAAATGCGGCAACACCACCGCAGGCGGCCCGATCCGGCTGCTCGACCTGACAGCCATGGTCGAAGAAGGCCGCAAAGCCTACTGGCACCGCCACCACGTGTGGCAGCAGGTAGTGCACGGCACCAAGCCGGCCGCACCGTTTTGGACCTTCCTGGACAAGCACCGCGACAACCCGGCCAAGTACCCCTTGGCCAAAGCACAACAGCACTACCTGTCGCAGCCGCGAGTTCTGGCGATGAACACCTACAACATGTTGGCCAAGCGGATCATGGATCTGCCCACCTCCCACCTGGAGGCGTTGCAGACCGGCCCGGACAGCTACATGCACCTGGGTGGACTCACCGCCGTGCCGGCCAACGGGCTCATCACCGTAGGCGGACACTACCTGGCACCGGCCTCTGACCGGATGGCAGACCTGCAAACCTATCTCAAGCAAGCACATCAGGCACTTGGCCGGCTGTCCAACAAGGACCAGCTCGTCGCCATCGCCTACAGCTAAACAATCCTCACTTTGACAAGTGGCGGGCCAGCCCAGCTGGTTCGCCACTTGGCGCATGCCCCAACCACCCGCAGCAACAGTCCGCCATCCACATCACTCCAGGAGTCCGACATGCACATCCGAAAGTCAGTGAACCGCACCAGCCGCAACCTGAACCTGGCCCTGCACCTGACCGTTGAGATCACTCTGTCCATCATCGCGTCCGCCCGCACAGACTGGCGCAAAGCCGCTGTGGGCCGGCGCCTCGTGGCCGTGTGCCGCAATCTTCTGCGGTCGGTCAGGTACTACGTCAGCTGGGCATTCGACCCGCACGACTACTTTGCCGTCGACGGCGACGGCGCCGGCCGCAGGCGCAGCCGCCTGAACCGCGGCGCGCAGCGCCAGCGGCGCCAACTTGCCGACCTGCGCCGCCGCCGCATCGGCATGCTCCTGCAAGCACTGGGCGACACGCCGCAACAGGTGCAGGCCAGCCTCACCCGGCAGTGGCTCATCGGCGGAGCTGACCATCCCTTCGATCTCATCGAGGACTACCTGCAGGCACGGCTGCGTCACCGCGACCCATACGCGCGCAACGGCTTGATGTTCTGGTGGGTCTGCGAATTCGGCGGCACCTGGGTGTCGCTGCCGGCGCCAGTGCGGCGTTACCTGGCCCAAGCCCGCGACCACCTGCACATGCTGGAGACACACACCCGCCTGCCGCGGCGGGGCCCACGCATCCTCACCTGCGCGATCGGGCAACAGGCCGCCGCTAGCCGCACCTGCCGCTGCTGTGCGCCGGTTGCCCCATAAGCCCTTCCCGCCGTGAGCCGCTCGCGGCCGTATCGCTTTCTAGACCCCGCACCTGCCCCTTGCCAGTCTTTAGGAAGGACGCAACGACACAATGAAGCACACAGCCCGCCGAATCGGCCGTGGCGCACGCACGGTTGACGGCATCACCGTCACCATCACCGAACTCATCTGGCCCAACATGGGCCGCCGCTTTCAAGTCCACCGCGCCGACACCGGCACGGATCTCACGATGGACGGCCACTTGGACGGCAAGCCCGGCGACGACGACATCCGCGAGCTGATCGCCGAAGCAAGCAACCTGTGGCGCTGCCCAGGCTGCGGCACGGCCGTTGACGTCGACGACCACGACCTCAAGGCAGACCACATGCTCGGCTGCCTGCCGGGCACCGTGCCTGGGCGTGGTGCCCGGTGAGCGGCCGTCACCACGATGAGGACATCATCAGCCTGCTGTACGCCGCGGTCACCGACGACCGGCTGTCGTGGCTGGACGACTTGCTCATCGCGGCTGGGCTGAGGTACCGCTGCCTGTGTACGGCGATGGCACCTGCCGAACAGGCTTGCCCGGCGTGCGGCGCCAGCGACGATGACTTCTTCGCCATCTACCGCTGTAGCCCGGAGGCCTCCTATTGCCTGACCGGAACCGATGGCAAGCCGCAGATCGGCATCAGCATCGCGGCCAGCGGAGGCGGCACCGTCGGCGACGCCCACGCCGACAACTATTGGATCTACGCCGTCCACATCGACGGCACCATGTGGCGATCGGGAGTGGACCTGCGGTCAGGCGGCATCGCCCAGACCCACCTGCAGATGGCGGTCACGGTGGCCGAGTGGCTCGCCGATCAGTCCAGCACCCTGGCGTCCTGGCGCCAACGGTTCAGCGCGTGGGCTGCCGATCACGAGCTGGAGCCGGCCCATGGATGAGCACATCCTCGCCGACGAGTCGCGCTGGCCCGGATGGCGCGCCCGCCTCATCCTCGACCCTGACCCACTGCAGCCTTACGGCGACGCCTTAGCCCCGGCGCTCATCATCCACCGGCGCCGCGCCGAAATCGCCGCCGAGGTCTTCCGGCCCGCCCAGGCCACCCGGATTCTGCGGGCCTGGCAGGACATCGGCGACCGGGCCTTGTTCTGCCGGCATCTGGAGTTCTTCCACGGCACCAGCAACATCGAACAGGCCACCGACCACCACAGCACCGAGCTGCTGATCTTCGACACCGGCGACTACCGCTCCCACACCGGCGCCACCCGGCCGTGTGACCTGTCCGGCGACCGCGCCGAATGGCAGGCATGGCTCGACGGCGACGTCTGGGGCGTGCACATCGAACACCGCCAGCCGGGTGGCTGGACCTGCACCGACTCGCTGTGGGGCCTGTTCGGCGGCGACTACGCCCGCCAAACCGCACAGCAGCTCTTGGCCGACTGCGCCACGCCTTAACCCTCTGCATACCCGTGCCGCCCGGCGTCAGCCGCGCGGCCGAAAGTCATGCCCGCCAACGGACCAACTCTCTGTCGTGAAAGGACATGCATGCCCGACGTCACCATCCATCCCGGCTACTACCTCATCGACACCCGCGCCTGGGTCAGCCAGCGCACCGCAAGCCCCGACGACACCCTCACCAGCCTGCTGGCCGAATTCCTGCGCTGCGACGTGTTCGACGGCTACCACCCGAACATGGACACCACCGCACGCATGCAGCTGTGGTGCGCCGCAAGGCAATGGAACCAGTTGGAAGGCTCACCGATCTGGCACGACCACCAGGCACTGACCCATCCCGCCGAGATCATGCTGGCCACAGACCCCGACGGCAACGCCTGGGCACTGATAAGCCTCAACTACACCACCCCGACCGTGTACCGCGACGTGACCACCGACGACGGCTACTGGCACCAGGTGACCCCGGTGGACATCGTCTGCCCGGACGGGCACCGGTGGAGCTGGCTCGACGAACGCACCCTGCTGGACAGCAACGGCCGCGACGTCGCCATGGCCGACACGTTCGGCCCTGGCCGTGACATCCCGTTCCAGCCATGCCGCGACTGCCAAGCCTTCGACGACGGCCACAGCGACCAGATGTGCCACTGCGATGGCCCGACAGCGATCTACTGCCCGTCCTGCCAGCAGCGATGCGTACTCGAACTGCCCTGTATCCCCACCCACGAACTCCACCCGGAAGGATCCCGATGACCGCCGACACCAGCAGCATCCGCCGCACGTTGTCCGGCACGGAAATGGCCGCCATCCTCAACACCATCGACACCGCCACCAGCACCGCCGGCCTCACCACTGCCGTTCTCGCCGCGGTGCTCAACATCCTGCTTGGCGACGACGGGCGCAGCCTGGACCGGCTCGCCCCAGGCGAACAGATCAACCCCGGTGCCTGGGAAATCCCCGCAAGCCAATGGCAGGCCATCACCAGCGCCGCGGCCGGCCGGGCAATGCAATGGGGCACCGGTGCGATGGTGAGCCTGGAGCTTGTCAACCGGATGCCGGGCAGCTTCGAGGACCCCACCGCCTGTGTGCCCGACACGCCGGCTAAAGACTGGCGGCCCACCATGCTCGGCCTGCACCTGACCCGTGACGCTGTAGACGTCATCGCCGCCGCCGGTGCCCACATCACCAAGCTGGGCGTCCATTTCGGACGCGACTCACAGGAGCATCTGGACGCAGCCCAATCATGGCTCAAGGCCACGAGCACACTGCTGTCGATGAACCTGGGCGCCACAACAACCGTGCGCGCCGACGGGGACCTATCGCTGGCTGTGCAGACGGCAAGCGGGCTGTACTACGGGATCATCTTCCACGGCGTACACCGAACGTGCGCCGCCGGTGACGGCTGCGCCGCACGCATAGCCGACGACGGGAACATCAGCACCGCATGGAGTGGCGCGTTTGTCGCCGACCACAGCCACCAGCCCGGCTATCCGCTGAACGCTCCCCGGCCTGGCCAATGGAGCTTGCACTCTTGATCGCCACATGCGGCTCGGCCTCGCGGACGTATCTATGGCGCCGCCGCTGACGTCAAGCCCACATCACCACGCCACCACCGGCCGCGACCGCTGGGGTCTGGCCGGACTTCGAATCCGACAGGAGTGAGCAATGTCAGGCTGGCTCCACGCCTCCGACACGATCGACGACTACATCGCCATTGGTGAACGGGTAGCGGCCGACCCGCGCTATCAGCAGCTGCGTGCCGCGATGGCACACCGAATCCGGGCCTACACCCGCAACCTTATCCGCGACACGTCGGTTAGCGACGACGAATACCATCGCCGCACCAGCAGCTACGACCTGGAACAGTTCAAAGCATTCCTGCGGGAGACCGAGTTCCTCTACACGCAGGCCCGCGAAGCCCTCGCCGCCGCCGGCGAACTGGGCAAAGCCCCAGCCACACCAACGACGTCACATGGCACCGCGGAATTGACGCCAGCGGCGCCTGGCGCCTCCGCCAAGGCAAAGGGTTCGTGGTCTGACGGCTTCTACGAGAACTCGACCTATATGGCCGCCCGCGCGGCGATGGCCACCCGCATCCGCCAGTACGCCCTCGTTCTGATTGATAACCCGGCCGTCAGCGACGACCAATTCCACCACCTCACCAGTGAATTCGGCTACCAGCAGACCCGCCAGCTGTTCACCGAAACGATCCTCGCCCTCGGCGCGAACCCGCCGGCGTAACCGCGCCTGCCTGACCGGGCGCTAAACGCGCCAGCTCCGGCACCGGCACCACCGACCGCAACATTCACCACGGCCGAGCCCGGCCTCCACCACGTCTGCGCCGGGCACGGCCAATTCGCCGTGCCCGGAATCCCTTGACATGTAAAGGAGATTCCACCATGAACACGGCACCCACGCCACACCTGCTTGCCCACCAGACGCTGCGCATCGGCCAGCCCGTACACGTCAACGTCCGCTCCAGCTGGCTGCCCGCCACCGTCAACTCGCTGGCCCCCGGCCGCATCGGCGTCGACTACACCACAGCGCTCCCTGCACCACTTGGCAGCACGGTCAACCCGTGGCTGGTGCGGCCGGCCGACGGCTACACCCTCGCATACGCGGCACGGCTATGCACAGGACAGGAAGTCGTCGCCGGCGACGGCACCATACTGACAGTGGCCGCGCCGGCATGGAAAGGCCGCGACGGCTTGTGCCACATCGAATACACCAATGGCACCCGTGCGGCGCTTCCCCCCAAGGCGATGCTGCGTCTGGTTGACCACACCCCGCAGGTGACCGTCAACGGGCGGCCCATCTAAAGCGTCAGTCCACATCCGGCACTAGCCAATTCGCTGCAAGGTAGCGATTTCCTGGCAGACAGCATGTTGCTGCATGCAGGCGGCACCCCGCCACTTCAGTGCACCTGAGGGCCTGAACACGTAGCCACATTGTCAACGGACGTCATACAGCGCCGTCCCCCTTTTGCAAGGGACTGGCGCAGATCTGCTGCACCTTATCGAAGCCTGGGCACCGTCTGGGTCTTCGACCGCACAAACCCAATGTCATGTTTCCCGAGGCTCATGCCGGCTGTCTGCGGCGACCCGGGGAACGCCTCGGGTACGCGCGGCACGGCATGGGCCCGGACATTCCCCGAGAGAGGATCCGGGATCTCATGTTGGAGCCATCCACCCAGATCGAGTCCCTGCTCAATGCAGTCGAGCTGCGGCCCGCAGCCGCCGAGGCGATGAGCACGATGATGCAACGGGTGTCGGAGTTCGAGCACCGTCTTGCGGCACGACTCACCGGCTTGGCCGCCGACCCCGCCAGCCGCGAGCTGGCCGACGATGTGCTCGACGCCTACTGGTCAGACCAAGACCGGCAGCAGAACCTGTTGCGCTCAGCCGCAGACGGCAGCCGGGAAGTCATCATCGGCAGCGGATTTCACGCTGCCACCTACGCCGCAGGGCGAGTGCTGGCCGGTTACCCGAGGCCGCTGGTACTCGAACGCCTCGACCGCGTCGGCGGCACGTTCGCCACGACCCGACGTCCGGTGTTCTTCCTGAACTCCCGCAACCGGCCGGGCCGCGCCGGTCTGGCCGGCGATCAGTCAGCCAGCCTGAACTACCTGCCCGGCGCACCGATTCAGGCGTCACATGTCTCGATGGCCGAGTACCAGACCAACACCGATCTCGCGTTCGTCATCCGGTTGGCCTTGGCACAGTTCGCCGAGGTGATCACCGGCGCTAACGCGGTAGCGGTCACCCCGGGCGGGACCGGTGTGCAAATCGAGGTCGAGAACCGCGACCCGCTACCGGCCGCGCGGCTCATCGACGCCCGCGGCCTGGGCGACCCCAACGACGCCGGCATGGCCAACGGCTCCACCATCGTGACTTTCGGGCAGTTCATGCAGCGCATGGCCGGCGTGTGGCCGCTGCGCGGCGTGCGCCAGGTTGCGGTCGTCGGCGGCGGCGACTCAGCCAAGTGCGCTGTGGAGGCATTCCTGGGCATCGGCCCGCAGCCCGTGATGGCCGCCGCCGTGCTCGACCGGGTGGACCGCGTCGACTGGTACGCCGAAGATCTCCCGGACACCTGCCAGGCCTGGCAGAGCGCGATCCGCGGCCGGTATCAGGCCATCGGGCGCTACCTGCGGCCGGATCGCTTCGGCGTCAGCCGCCTCGCCGTGATCAATCGCCGCGTCACGCCGGTGGCGCTGCCCGGCGCCGGGCTCATAGACGGCCGCACCTACGACCTGGTAGTGATGTGCACCGGCAACCGGGAGACCGAAATCAGCGGTCTCGGCTACGGCGCGTTCGACGACTACTACACCACCGGCGGCGTCGTGGTGGCGACCCAGCACTACAACATGCCCGCCTTCCGGGTGGGCCCGCACGCACGGCTGCCGTTCACCAGCCGCGAAGCCGCAGACGGCATCGCCGATATCGCGGCCAACGCCGTGTCCATCTTCCGCACGGCCACCAAGACCTCTGCCCTCGCCGCCACCTTGCCCGCCGCGGCCCCACAGAACTAACCACTGCGCGCACGGGCATCTGCACCCCGACTACGACTTAGCAGCCGGGCACGGCCACAATCCGTGCCCGCTGCGTCAGCTGAAAGCGAGTCACCGCATGGCAGACAGAACATTCGACGACTACCTTGCCCGCTACGGCCGCCGCGACGGCCCGTACCCGGTGATCGATCTGGACACCGCCGACCGCAGCCGCCACACCATTATCGTCACCTTCGCCGGCGGCGCTAAGAAAGCCATCGTGCAGTTCATGGGCCTGGCTGCTGGCGAAGACAACGAGCACCTGTGCATCGATGTGCACACATTCATCGACGGGCTCGCCGGGCGCAGCAGCGTGTTCGGGCTGGAAGACGGCACCCGCTACGAAGGATTCGGCGACACCGCCCCCGGCTGCTCGCACGGCCGCCCCGCGGTGCGTGTCGTCACCGTACTCATCGGAACGCAAACCGGCCAGCCACCATCGTGACACCGTCGATAAACCCACGAGGGCACGCCCTCCAGCGCCATCCTCGCGCGCGGCAGCAAGAACTACAGCTCTGACGTCCATATTGGACATCTGACTGCGTACGGCTGCGAGGCCCGACGCCGGCTGTCAGGCTGTCTTGCCACCAGACAAAGCCACATCAACGCTCAACACCGCTCTACGCGGTCCCACCATGCGCCTACGGGCACGCTGGGACCGCGACTGGTCCCAGCCTGTCCGCCGCCACATGGCGGGGAATAGGAGGGCCACACCAGATGGCCAGCACACCCTCAGCGAGCACCAAAGGCAAAGCGAAACCGCAGGCGGGCAAAGCATCCGGCCGCCGCAGCGTCCCTGCTGACACATCGGCGCGCGACGAGATGCTCGAAGAGATCAAGACCGCCTTCGAGCAGCGCCTGGCCGACATGGCCGCCAACCCCACCCAGTGGGTGGAGTTCCTGGAACAGGTCGTGCTCTTCGGCGCCCAGTACAGCATGGGCAACCAGATGATGCTGATCGAGCAATGCGTGCTGCGCGGCGTCGAGCCGCGGTACTTCCTGCCGTTCGGCGCCAAAGACGGCTCCAGCGGCTGGCTGTCACACGACCGCCACGTGCGCAAGGGCGAGACCGCGTTCTACGTGTGGGCGCCGGTGCGCCGCCGCCCCAGCGAAGAGCAAGCCCAGCAGTGGGAAGCCGCCGGGCGCAAAGTGTTGCGCGACGACAAAGGCCGCCCAGTCGTGCAAGTCGTCGGGTTCCGGCCCAGCGCCACGTTCGAGCTGTCGCAGACCGAAGGTGCACCGTTCGAGCCACCGACCGTACAGCGGCTGCGCCGCATCCGCGCCGCAGGCGGGCAGCAGGCCGAGTTGCTCACCGGCGACGACCCCACAGGCGCGTTCGACGATGTCGTCGAACTGATCAAAGCCGATGGATACACGTTCGACCTTGCCCCACCCGGCAGCCCGTATCTAGGTGGCGCCAACGGTGTCACGGTCAAAGGCACAGGCCTGCAACTGGTCCGGGTCCGTGACGATGTGGCGCCGGCGCAGCGGTTCAAGACCACGTGCCATGAGTGGGCGCACATCCGGTGCGGCCATCTCGACGGCGAACGCAGTGGTGAGGATCTGCACCGCGGGCGGCGGGAGACCGAAGCCGAAAGCGTCGCCCACATCATCTGCAAGGTACTGGGCCTGGACACCCACGCCTACAGCGACGCCTACGTGCTCGACTGGGCAGGCGGCGACATCGCGCTGATCCGGGAATGCGGCGAAACCGTCATCCGGGTCGCCCGCGGCATGCTGGCCGCGCTTACCCCCGCTGAGCCCAACCCAGACGCCCAGCACGGCGACGGTGTGTGCACCGACACCGACGACCTTCGCGAGCTGGCGGAGGTGGCCGGGTGACCGCCGACCTGGAGAACACGCGCCTCGCCCGCGCGACGCTGGGCTGGCTGTTCGAACCGGGCAGCACATGGTTGACCAGCCTGCTTGCCGAACACGGGCCGCAAGATGCCGCGGCGATCGTCGCGGACGGCCAACTGCCACACGATGAGCTGCTGCGCGAACTGCGGCAAGCCTCGGCGTCGCGGCTGCCGCTGCACAAGATGTGGCAGACCGCCAGCAGCGCGGTCCACGCCCAGCGCGACCGCTGGCGCGTCCTCATCCCGGAAGACCCAGACTGGCCAGAGGGCCTGCGCAGCCAAGGTGCGAACGGGGTCTTGGACCCGGTGTGCTTGTGGGCGCGCGGCCCGGCCGCTCCGGCACCGTTACGCGACAGTGTCGCGGTCGTCGGCGCCAGGGCGAGTACCGCTTACGGCCAGCACACCGCCGCCGAGTTCGCCTACCGGCTGGCTGAGGCCGGATACACGGTGATGTCCAGCGGCGGATACGGCATCGACGAAGCGGCACTGCGGGGAGCACTGACGGGAGCAGACGCCGCCACGGCCATGGTCATGCAGCCGTGCGGCCTGGACCGGGTCCACCCGAACGCCAACAGCCGCCTCATTGAACAGGCCGCCGAACAGGGGCTTGTCCTGACTGCCTGGCCACCTGCGGCGTCGCCGACGCGGGAACGGTTCGCCGCCAACCAGCTGCTGCTGGCCGCTATCGCCGGCAGCGTGGTCCTGGTCGAGGCCAGCCTGCGCAGCTCCAGTCTGAACACTACGGCCCACGCCCTTCGCCTCGGCCGGACCGTCATGGCCTTGCCAGGCCCCGTCACCTCAGCGACGTCTGCGGGATGCCATCAGCTGCTGCGCGCCGATCGCAGGGTCCACCTCGTCACCAGCGCCAACGAGGTGATTTCGCACCTGGGACAACCCGCCTAACTGGGCGGCGCCGCAACCACACGGCCCGGCGGGCCGGTCTGCACTCCCCGCACGGCATACCCGTATGTCCTATCAGGAAGGTCTTCGGAGCCGGCGACGCCAGTTGACCGCTGCCGCGTTCTGCGCGGGTGCTTTCACTAGTCACGCCCGCAGCCCCGCCTTTGGCTCGCGGCAGCGCAGACCGTCGGCCGCTGTCAGCTGTGTGGGTGGGCCGGGTGAAACCAAACACATTCCACAGCCAGGAAAGGACCAGCTTTGCAGGAATATAGCCATTCGTGGGCCTACCATCCCACCTCTCGCCGCTACCGTGCCCTGTGGCCGGTGCTGCTCTGTGATATCGCCGTCATCCTCACCCACCTCGATGAACTGGGCATCGCCATCAGCGGCCCGGACAGCACCGGCGAACCTATATGCGACGCGTCGGGGATCGCGTTCAACGGCACGGCCGCCCAGGGGTCCAGTCAGCCGCTCACCCTGGCAAGCCCGCACGGCGATCCGTATCCGTCACCGTGCGGCACCCCAGCGGCCACCTCAGGCACCTGTGACACCGCAAGTCTGCCCTACGACCTGGCTGTCACCGCGGTGCTGCTGCGCTGCCATCACTGGCTCGGCCACGACTTTGGCATTCGCAGCAGCCACGCCAGGTGGGACACCGAGTGGCTACACGGCGTGCGTCCCGGCTGTAGGGTCTCGTTCTCTGTGGCCAAATACCAAGCACGATGGCCACGGTCTGGCCTTTTGGCCAATTGGTTGAGATGGCTGGGATTGTAGCGGTGGTGGCTTGAGCCTGGCTCTAGTCAGACTGTGG
>JBIOYB010000640.1:0-9362 GCA_044869915.1 Allorhizocola sp. | reverse complement strand
GCGTCGAACACGGCCTTGGTCATCCAGGCCGCCAGCACGGGCAGGGCCGACGCGACGACCGAGAACGCCAAGTATGCGGTGAGCAGGAGCGGCCCGGCTCGCCAGCCGAGCGCGAGCGCCCGCGCGGCGCCTCTCATGCCGGCATCCGCACGAGCACGGTCTCCCGCTCTTTCCCGGCTCCGAGCACGTCGTCCAGATTGGCGCCGCTGGCGGCGATGGTGCCGTCCGGGCCCATGCGGCACATGGCCGGCACGCCGGTCAGCTTGAACGCGGCGCCCACCGCGCCGCCGTGCTCCTCCAGCACGACCTGGGCCGACGCGGCGAGGTCGCGCACGAGCGCGTCGGTGGACTGGCTGGCGTCGGCCACGACCACCGCGACGACCCGGCCGGCGGGCCAGCTTGCCGTGCGGGCGACGAAGTCGGGCACCTGCTCCACACAGTACGAGCACCCGGGCGAGAAGAACGCCACGAGCGAACCCTCGGTCAGGTCGGCCGGCGTGAGCTCATCGCCCGCGACCGTGCGCGCGGCGAACTCCGGCACGGGCTTGCCGTTGCCCAGCAACGAGGGCTTGGGCAGATCGTCGAGCTGGCCCAGCTTTTCGCTGTGCTCGCGCAGCCGGGCGATGATGGCGAGGCCCAGCAGCAGGTTGACCAGGCCGAGGGCGCCGACGAGGGCGACCGCGATGGCCAGATACGTCATGGGATCTCCGTCTCTCAAACGTCGTGAAATCCTTCGCAGCTGCGACGGCGGGGCGACGGATCGCCGCCCCGCCGCGCGGTCAGCAGGACAAGCACTTGTAGGTGCACTCCCACACGCCGTTGCCCAGATACCAGCAGCGCTGAGACCACGCGCCCGTGCAGTGCAAGCAGGTGTAGGCCCGGGCCTTGATGCGCGGCACCGCGAGCGACAGCATGCGGTCGCCGGCCTTCTCCGCCATCCGCATCAGCATGCGATGACTCCTCTCTGACTTCGGTTTAGGCGATGGTCGCCGGATGCCGCACGGGTACCGCATAGAAAGCGCATTGATTTGTCCACAGGCCTGGATCTGGCTAGGTTTCAAGGATGGAGTTTCGGATCTTGGGTCCGCTTCAGGCCTGGGGGGCCGCGGGGAGGATTGACATCGGGGGGTCCCGATCCGAGGCGATCCTGGCGGCGCTGATCCTCGAGGCGGGCCGGCCGGTGCCGGTCGACGATCTGATGCGCTTCGCGTGGGACGAGCATCCGCCGGCAACGGCCCGCCGCCAGGTCCGCAACCGGGTCACCGAAATGCGGCGGCTGCTGGTCCGCGAGGGCTTTCCCATGGAAATCATCCGCGCCGACGGGCAGAGCTTCGTGCTCGACCGCGGCGCCGCGTCAATTGATCTCATTAATTTTCTTGGATACGCGACGAGCGCTCAGTCCGTCCTGGGACTTGACCGATCCGGGGCGGTGTCGGCGCTGCGCCAAGCACTCTCGCTCTGGCGGGGTCCGGCCCTCGCCGGGCTCGACGGCCAGCGCGTGACGGCCGCCGCCGCCCGGCTCAACGAGCAGCGTCTGTCCACATGGGAGCGTTGCCTCGCGCTGGAGCTGGAGCTGGCCCGCCACCGTGACGTGCTCGGCGAGCTGACCGATCTCGTGGGCCAGTATCCGACGCACGAGCGTTTCGTCGGCCAGCTGATGCTCGCGCTCTATCGCAGCGGGCGGCAGGCCGACGCGATCGCCGCGTATGTCGACGCGTGCAAGCTTCTGGCCGGCGAGCTCGGCATCGACCCGGGCGCGGAGCTGCAGGAGCTCTATCAGCGCATCCTGCGCAACGACGAGTCGCTCAGCGTGCCGGGTCTGCCCGTCGCGCCGGTCCAGGTCCCGGTCCAGTTGCCGGCCGACGTGGTCGGGTTTGTGGGCCGGGCGGGCCAGCTTTCGCAGTTGCGCGAGTCGGGCCGGGTCATCGCCGTCGTGGGCCCGCCCGGGGTGGGCAAGACCGCGCTGGCGGTCCACTTTGGACACCAGATCGCCAGCCGGTACCCGGACGGGCAGCTGTTCGCCCGGATGCGTGACGGCGTCCTGGCCCGGTTCTTGCGCGCCCTGGGCGTGGCGCCCGAATCCGTGCCCGACGACCAGGAGGAGGCGGCCGCGCTGTATCGCAGCGTGCTGGCCGGCAAGCGGGTGCTGGTGGTCGTGGACGACGTGGCGAGCGCGGAGGACGTGCGCCCGCTGGTGCCGGCGTGGCCGGGCTGCGCACTGGTGGTCACGAGCCGGGACAGGCTCACCGGGCTGGTCGCCGACGGCGCGCACCGGGTGGTGCTCGACGTGCTGCCGCCCGCCGAGGCGGTCCAGCTGTTGCGCGCCGTCATCGGTGGCGATCCGGGCTCCCCTGACGAACTCGACGAATTGGCGCGGGCATGCGGCCACCTCCCGCTGGCGCTGCGGATCGCGGCCGCCCAACTGGCCGACAATCCACATTGGAGCGTACGGGATTATCTGGCGCGCCTTGGCGACGACCGGCTCGGCGGGCTGGAGGTGGTGCGCGCCGTGCTCGACCAGTCATATGCGCGCCTGCCCGAGCACGCGCAGCGGATGCTGTGCACGCTGGGCGTCACCGTCGGCGCCGACGTGTCGCTGGACGCGGCGAGCGCCGCGGCCGGCATGACGCGCGCCGAGGCGGCACGGGCCATCGACGCACTGCTGCAGGCACACCTGGTCGAACAGCATCGGGCGCACCGGTATCGCCTGCACGACCTGGTGCGGGAGCATGCGCACGCCCTCTCCGGGCAGCGGGAGGCCGTGTGGCGGCGCCTGTTCGACTGGCATCTGTCCACACTGGACGGTGCGGCACGGCTGCTGTACCCAGACATCCTGCGGCTGCCGGCGGCCATCCCGCAGACGGGCCTGACGTTCGCCGACCGGCAGGCCGCCTCCGGCTGGCTCGAGCAGGAGTTGCCCAACCTGCTCGACATCGTCCGGCACGCGGCCACACACGAGCCGAGCCGCCACCACGCCTGGCTCGTGACCGACCGCCTGTTCGGCTACTTCTGGCACGTCAGATCGGTGCGCGAGTGGATCGACGTGACCCAGGCCGCGCTGGACGCGGCCACCGCCGCGGGCGACCCCGGCGGGTGCGCGGCCGCGCTGAGCAGCCAGGGCACGGCACTGCGCTGCCTCGGGCGGCACGAGGAGGCGTTCGCCCGGTTCGGGTCCGCATTGGAGCACGCGCGGGTGGCCGGCTGGGCGGAGGGCGAGGCCCGCATCGAGCTGCGATTGGGCACGGGCAACTACGACCTCGGGCGGCTGGAGCTGGCGCAGGAGCATCTCGAACGATCGCGCGAGCTCTACGGGCGGGCCGGCTATCGCACGGGCCTCACGGTGGCCCTGGCCAACCTCGCCGTGCTGTCGCGCAAGCGTGGCCTGCTGGGCCGAGCCCTGGATTACAGCGGGCAGGCGCTGGCACACTACCGCGAAGAGTCCAACGACGCGGGCATCGCGCTCGCGCTGGGCAACCTCGCCCTGATCAACCACGGCCTGGGCCGGCTGCGCGAGGCGCGGACCTGCGCGTGGGAGTCGCTCACGCTCGAGCGCAGGGCGGGCCGGCGCTACGGTCAGGCGGCCAACCTGTGCAACCTCACGTTGATCCTCTGCGATCTCGGCGAGCACGGCGCCGCCGCACAGCACGGCGTGGACGCGGTCGACCTCGCCCGCGAGATCGGCAAGGCGCGCGAGGAGGCGTCGGCGCTGGCCGCCTATGCCACGGTTTTGGCGCGGCTCGGGCGCGATGATGAGGCGAGCGAGACGTTCGCCCGGGCGCGCGCGGTCGCGAGCGAAGCAGCCGCGCCCGATGTGGAGGCCGAGGCGCTCATCGGGCTGGCCCACGTCGACCAGGGCGCGGGCCGGCTGCCCTGCGCCCTGACCGGTGCGCGCCGGGCCGTGCGCATCGCTCGGGAGGGCGGCTTCCAGCTGATCGGCGCCATCGCCCAGGCCAGCCTCGCGGCGACGCACGTGTCGCTGGGCGAGTTCGCCCCCGCCCGCGCCGAGATCGACCGTGCGCTGGCCTTCCTGCGGGAAACCGGTGCGCGGCTGGAGGAAGGGCGTGCGCTGCTGACCCTGGGCCGGATCCTGCACGCCACCGGCGACGCCGCCGCCCGCCCCACGCGGCGAGCGGCCCTCAAGCTCCTGCGGGAGTGCGCCGCCGCGAGCTGACTTTCTTCAGATTGAAGTAGTTAAGTCGCCTCATCATGTGCGGGCGGTCGCGTCACCCTAGCGTGGACGCCAAGGGCACTCATAGAAAGGAAATTCTATGAAGAGATCCATCGTCACACGGCTGGTGGCATATGCCGCGACCGCAGGCATCGTCGCCGCCGTTCCCTTCGTGTCCGCGGCACCCGCACTGGCGGCCAACTGCACCGCCACCACCGCGGTCGTCTACGAGACCAGCACCGGTTCGTCGCTGGTGAACACCCAGAACGATCCGGTCAACGCCGGGTATTACGTCATATACGTTGACGTCCCCAGCAACGGCGGGTCCTATAACGTCCGGCTGGGCGGCAACGGCCTCGAGCCACAGGAATACCCGTTCTGGGGTGTGTTCAGCGCCAACAGCGGCCAGTTCATCGGCAACCTGTTCGGCAACAAGACCGGCAACAACTGCGTCTCCAACGAGAAGAGCTACCCGCTGTTCGGCTCCCCGGGAGACGTCTATCTGCTCAAGGCCAACTACTTCTTCGGCACCGACCCGGGCAAAATCAACGACCAGGAGCACGTGGCCGTCGCCTTCTACTGACATGGCAGACCGTTAGTCTTATCGCTGCCTGAAGCCCCTTGGCCGACAATGTTCTCTCCGCAAAATGGGAGGACTTGGCGGCCAAGGGATGCCCTATATATCCGGAAAAGTCCTATTGACCGATGCGGTGACGAGCGCCTCCAGCTGGTCGGCCACGTCGTCGAGCGGTCTGATGTCACGCTGGGCACGGCAAATGCCGACCGTCCCCTCGACCGCCGCGACGATGAGGTTGGCCAGCTGACGCGCCGCTGTTATGGCGACACCGTTGGCGCGCAACGATTCCGTGAGCAGATCGCGCCAGGCGGCGAAGACCTCCGCCGCGGCCACGATCGCCTCCGAGCCGACGTCGCCGGCCGGCTCCTCCACCGCCACCGCGAGGACGGGACAGCCGGCCCGGAAGTCGCTGTCGAGCACCGTCTCGCGCCAGAGACCGAGGAACGCGCGCAGCCCCTCGACCGGTCCCGCCTCAAGCTTCTTGGCCAGCACGCGCGACACTTCGGCGCCCGCGTAGCGCACGGCCTCGGTGGCCAGCTGCTGCTTGCCGCCCGGGAAGTAGTGATAGGTCGACCCCAGCGGGGCTTGGGCGTGCTTGGCCAGCTCGCGCACGCTCGTGGCGGTCAGCCCGCGCCGGGCGAGCATGTCGGCGGCACCGATGACGATGCGCTGGCGTGCGTCGGGCTTGGTCATGCGTCCAGGTTAAGGGCGCTATTCCCCGGTCTGGCCATCGACTGACTCGCGGATCAGGTCGGCGTGGCCGTTGTGCCGGGCATACTCCTCGATCATGTGGCACACGATCCAGCGCAGGCTCGGGAAGCTCCCGTCGTGGAAGGGGCGTTGGGCCAATTGGTCCAGGCTCTCGGCCTGTGCGAAAAGCGCGCGCGATCGCTCCACCGCGTCCTGCCACAGCTTCGTGAGCTGTTCGGGTGTGTCGTCGGCGGCCGTGCGCCAGTCCCAATCGGGGTCGGCCTGCCAGTCGACGGCGTCAAACGGCGGCCGGCGCTCGGCCGCATACAGATTGCGCGAGAACCAGTGGTCCTCGACGAACGCCATGTGCTTGAGCAACCCGCCCAGCGTCATCGTCGATACGCCTACGGTGGCGCGCATTTGTTTGGCGTCCAGCCCCGAGCATTTCCAGGCCAGGGTCGCGCGCTGGTAGTCCAGGAAGCCCACGAGCGTTGCCGCCTCATCCCCGGCGAGCGGGGGAAGGCGGCGCCCGTGACTATCAAGTCCGGTCACGGGCGCCGATCATACCTACCTGACGCGGGCGTCGCAGATCTCGGTGCTCAGCGCCGGCGGCCCGTCCAACGGGGCGGGGTTTTCGGGCGTGGGTTGCACCCCACCCGCCGCGATCGCGTCCAGCGCGGCCATGCCGGCCTCGTCGACACGGCCGAACACGGTGTAGAGGGGCCGCAGGATCGAGTCGGCGTAGACGAGGAAGAACTGGCTGCCGTTGGTGTCCGGGCCGGCGTTGGCCATGGCCAGGGTGCCGCGCGGATAGTAGACGCGGTCGGGCCGGTCCGGCACGGGCGGCAGATGGGTCGGCAGCTCGTCCTTGTAGCGATATCCGGGCCCGCCCTCCCCAGTCCCGGACGGGTCGCCGCACTGCAGCACCTTGAGGGTCGGATAGGCGGTGAGGCGGTGGCATATGGTCCGGTCGTAGAACCGGTGGCGCACAAGGTGGATGAAGCTTTGCACCGTGCACGGGGCCAAGGCCCCGGTAAGGGTGAGCTTGATGGCGCCGTGATTGGTTTCGAGCACCGCGCGCCGGTCGCGGGTGGGCGTGCGGCGCGGGTCGGGCGGCAGCGGCACGGGCCGCGCGGCCGGATCCTCCGGGGTCTGCGTGTATTGGCAGGGCCCCTTGGTGACCCGGGCCGCCGTCGCCGCGGGATCGGCGGACGCCGGGCTGGCGAGGAACGTCAGCAGCAGAGTGCCGGCCGCTGTCAGGCTGAGCAGGTGTCGTCGCATGCGAATGGGTCTATCGCATCGCCCCGCCGCCCGCAACATAGGCGGCCGCCTGCGCGCGCAGCCGCGCGTGCGCCCCGCCCATCGCCTCGGCCCGCGGCAGCCACTCCTTGCGGATCTTGGCGACGGAGGTGTAATTGGTGTCGACGACGTTGGCCAGCGGCGCCTCGACAGCCTGCGAGACCAACTGATACGCGTCGAGCATGGCCAGCCCATACTCGTGCTGCAGCCATCCGACCAGGTCGGCCTGCGCGATGCGGAAGGCGTCCTCCAGCGGCCGAGCCGAACCGGTGCTCATGATGTGCGTGTCCGACTCGAGCCGGGGCCAGGGGCAGGCGTGCCCCTTGAGCACATCGACGATCACGACCGTGTCCATCGCGCACTCGACCGCCACCCCGCACACCTCGCCCTCGCCCTGACGGGCGTGGCCGTCGCCCAGGGAGAAGAGCGCACCCGGCACGTTGACGCCCAGGTAACAGGTGACGCCGGCACGCATCTCGGGCGTGTCCATGTTGCCACCGTGGGCGTCGGGCACGAGAGCCGACCGCACCTCGAGGTTGGCCGGCGCCACACCCACCGTGCCGTGCATCGGATCCATGGGAAGGCTCACCTCGTACCCACTAAATCTGGCCTGAAAGCGACACAACCTTTTGTCCCGGTCCAACCGCCAGATCCACACCACCTCGGGCAAAGGTTCTTGAAGCGTCGCCGTCGCGTGCGTCGAGGTCAGCGCCCCGAACAGCGGCACGGTCGTCGACGCGGCCCAATCCCGCGCGGGCTCGATCGACACGAAATGCACCGCGAGCGTGTCCCCCGGCTCGGCCCCCTCGATATAAAACGGGCCGGTCTGCGGGTTCACAAACGGGAACTCGATCACCCGCGACACCAGGTCGTCGACCCCGCGCACCCGCCCACCAAAACAGTCCTCAGTGGACACTTCCAGGATCGTGCCCGGCGCCACCGTCGCCACCGGGGCCGCACCGCCAAACGTCCACGCGTAATCCCCAGCCCCCGGCCGATAGGCAAACACCCCCATCGCCTTTCACCTCCCAGATTGCGGCTTCGCCGGCCTCATCCCACCACACATTCACCGTAATCTGTTCCCATGCTCCGGATCGCCCTCGGCATGCTCGGCCTCACCCAAATCCGCCACGTCAAGCCCGTCCGCCGAGGCACCGCCCGCGGCCCGGTGGCCGAGGTCTACCGCCAGCTCGAACGCGACTTCGGCGTCATCGGCCCGCCCGTGGCCCTGCACGCGCCCGCACCCGAACCGCTCGCCGCGGCCTGGACAATGGTCCGCGAAACACTTGTCGCTCAAGGCAATGCGCCCCAAGCCATGCGCGAGGCCGTCGCCACCGCCGTCTCCCGCGCCAACGAATGCCCCTACTGCGTGGCCATCCACGACGACGCCACCCGGGCACACGGCGGCGGCACACTGCCCACCGACATCCCGCCCGCCCTGCTCCCCGAACTCGGCGGCGTGGCCGTGATGATGCACTACCTCAACCGCATGGTCAACGTCTTCCTCCGGCCGCTCCCCCTGCCGCCCGCCGTCCCCGCCTTCATGCTGCGCCCCGTCATGCGCGTCCTCGGCCCCGTCATGCGCGCCGCCCCCGCCCGCAACCCACAGCCCGGCACCTCCCTCGACCTGCTCCCCGACGCACCGCTCCCGCCCGAATTCTGGTGGGCGAAGCCGTCACCCACCATCGCCGCGGCCTTCTCAAGAGCCAGCCAAGCCATCAACCAAGCCGGACACCGCGCCGCCTCCCCCTCCATCCACCGCCTTCTCTCCTTTCAGCTGGGTACCTGGAAAGGCCAACCGCCCGGCCTCAGCCGCCAGTGGGCCGACGACGCCGTGACCACCCTGCCCGCCCACGAACGCCCCGCGGCCAAACTCGCCCTCCTCACCGCGTTCGCCTCCTACCAGGTCGACGACACCGTCATCGCCTCCGTCCGGCACTCTGGAATGGACGATCGCACCTTGATCGAACTATGCTCCTGGTCCAGCTTCTCCGCCGCCCGGCGCATCGCCACCTGGATCCCCGACCACATCCTGGCCACCCGCCCCACCGCCGCATAAGCCACGCGCCCGCCCCGCCCCCGGCCCACTTCTTGCCCGGCGACGATCAGGTAGGCTTTTCGACGCCGGGGCGGTAGCTCAGCCGGTTAGAGCAGCGGACTCATAATCCGCCGGTCGCGGGTTCGATCCCCGCCCGCCCCACAACCCGCACCATTGTGCGAAAAGAGGAGTCGGCCGATGTTTCGTCCGGCTCCTCTTCCGTTTGCTGCCCGAGTTGGTCTGTGGGGATCTTGTAGGTCGGCGTCAGCTTGTCTCCGGCGATTTTGATCTCGGCGATGTGGCTTTCGATGACGGCTTTGCGCTGGCCTGGTGTTCCGTGGGTGAGGACGTGCGCGAGGTCTTGCCGTAGCCGTTGGACGGCTCTCGGGCTGGGTGGCTGGGGCAGGTCGAGGCACATCTGCCGAAGCTCGTCCTGTCTGGCTTTGAGCTGGTCGAGCTTGATCGCTAGATCTTGGACGCGGTGGCCGCAGGTGCGTTCGTCGAGGCTGCCGTTCTCGAAGGCGGTCAGGTACCGGTTGATCGCGGTGTCAGCGGTGGTGATCTCGTGGGCGATGCCGGCCAGTTCGGCG
>JBIOYB010000639.1:0-2098 GCA_044869915.1 Allorhizocola sp. | reverse complement strand
TCTTCTGGAACGGCCTGCGGTCGGTGCGCCGCAAGGAGATGGCGGCGCTCAGGGCCGCGCGGCGCTGAGCGGATGATGGTGCGGCCGCGCCGACGCGCAGCACGGCGAGCAGATCGCGGTCCTGTGGATCGGGTAGCGGTTCGACGTCGACCACATGGTCTGTCACCGTGACGACCGCGTGATGGCGGCGAACAGTGCCTCGTCGTCCTCGTATGAGGTGAGGATCAGGGCGTGAATCGACGGATCGACGGAACGGATGTCGCGACATACGTCGATGCCGCTGCCGTCGGGCAGCCGTGCGTCGAGTATGGCCACATCGGGACGCAGCGCCGGCGCTCGGGCGGCGGCCTCCTGCGCCACGCCGGACTCGCCGACGACCTCGATGTCGCCCTCGGCCTCCACCAGCTCGCGCAGACCACGCCGCACGACCTCGTGGTCGTCGAGCAGAAAAACCCTGATCACCCTGCCAGTGTGCATGGTCCAACGGTACCCAGGAAGGGACCTTAGACCCTAAACGCCGCAGCTGAGGCGGGCGCACCGTGGACATGTGAGAGCACTTCGAGAATGCGCCGAGGCCGTCTTGGCCGAGCCGTCGATCTTCAACACCAAGCCGTAAGGGGGCCTTGGCCATGAGCGACACGCGACCGGTCATCGCCGGTGTGGAGGGCTCACCGTCGAGCATTGCCGCTGCCCAATACGCCGCCGCGTTCGCCTCCCGCCGGAGGGCGCCGCTGCATTTGATCCACGCCCATCGCCCGGCGACCTACAGCTACACCGTGGACGGGATGTTCCTGCCGGATCCGGTGTCCGACGAAACCGTGCGCAAGGAGATAGATCGCGAGCTGCGACAGCTCGCCGACCGGTTGAGGCAGGACCATCCGGAGCTGGGCGCCATCGCGGTCCGGCAGATCGAGGCCGACCCCGCCGCGCTGCTGATCGAGCAGTCCCGTGGCGCGCAGGCCACCATCGTCGGCTGCCGTGGCATCGGCGGGTTCACCGAGCTGATGCTCGGCTCTGTGGCGGCGCAGCTGGCCGCGCACGCCCGCGGGCCTGTCATCGTGCTCCGCCCGCCGGTGGACGATCGCACCGTCCCGCTCGGGCCGGAGCAGCGGCCGCTGCCGCTGCCGCTCGGGCCGGTGCTGGCCGGATATGACGGCTCACGCGAAGCCGACACCGCGCTTGCCTTCGCCGCCGCCGAGGCGGCCCAGCGCCACACCACCCTCATCGTGGCCCACGTTCACGCCGAAGGCGACGAATACGCCGCGCGGCTGCTGCGTGCCGCCGTCGAGCCCTGGGCCGCAACATATCCCGGCCTTGCTATCGAGATGCGCCCCATCCATAGCGACCACGCGGGGCGCGCCCTGGTCGAGGCCTCACGCCACGTCGCGCTGACCGTCGTCGGCTCCCGCGGCCGAGGCGGGTTCACCGCGCTACTGCTCGGCTCGGTGAGCCAGACCCTGATCCATCACGCTTACGGCCCCGTGGCCGTGACACACCTCTGAGGAGGAAGCCATGACATCGCTGCTGCACCGGCCGACACCGCAGTCGACCCCGACACCGAACCTGCGCAAAATCACCACCGCACGGGACGCGGCCAGGTATGTTTTCGCCGCCATCCGTATCGGCTTCGGCTGGATTTTCCTGTGGGCGTTCCTGGACAAGATGTTCGGTCTCGGCTACAGCACGCCCGCCGCCAACGCCTGGATCGACGGCGGCCACCCCACCGCCGGATTCCTCGGCCGCTCGGCCAAGGGCCCGTTCATCGACATGTGGCACAACGCCGCCGGCACGTGGTGGGCGGACTGGCTGTTCATGCTCGGCCTGGCCGGCATCGGCATCGCTCTGATTCTGGGCGTCGGCATGCGCATCGCCGCCGCCGCAGGGGCACTGCTGTACGTGCTCATGTGGTCGGTCGTGCTGCCGCCCACGACCAACCCGTTCCTCGACGACCACCTCATCAGCGCCGCTGTGCTGGTCGGACTTGCTCTGATCAACGCCGGTGACACTTTCGGCTTTGGCCGCTGGTGGGCACAGACCGGGCTAGTGCGTCGTCTGCGCTGGCTGCGCTAGCCCATTGTGGGTGGGGCCTCGCACGGCC
>JBIOYB010000638.1:0-10818 GCA_044869915.1 Allorhizocola sp. | reverse complement strand
ACAGAGGCGATTCTTAAATGAGGATGGCCCCCCTGCGCCAACAGGGGGGCCGCGCCCGAGGCTCGCCCACGGATTTAGGAGGGTCTCGGGGGTCTATATGAAGAGCATGGACCCTGTGCGGGCCCGGTTGTGATGGGCCATTGAGCTCATGGCTGTATAAGCAACATTGTCCTAACAGTCCGGACGCCTTCGCAACAATCCATCTGAGCACTTGTTTTTGTTGTTCGGTGTTCAAGACCAGGCCAAACGGCGGGACTCGATGCCCGGAGAACATGGTTGATTATGTCGGCGATTCCGCTCGATATCAACCCTTCAGGCCCGTCGTGTTGATGCCCTGCACCAGCATGCGCTGGAAGGCGACGAAGAAGCCGAAGACCGGAAGCAGAGACAGCACCGACATGGCGAACATCGGCCCGAGCGAGGTCTGCCCGGTGGAGTCGAGGAAGTTGCGCAGGGCCACCGGCACCGTGATGTTTTCGAGATCGTTGAGATAGATCAGCTGCGTGAAGAAGTCGTTCCACGTCCAGATGAACGAGAAAATGGCGGTCGTCACCAGGGCCGGGCGCGACAGGGGCAGGATGATCCGCAGGAACACCTGATATGGGCCCGCCCCGTCGATGCGTGCCGCGTCGTCGAGCTCGCGCGGGATGCCCCGCATGAACTGCACCATCAGGAAGATGAAGAACGCCTCCGTGGCAAGCAGTTTGGGCACGATCAGCGGCGCCGTCGTGTCGATCCAGTCGAACGCCTTGAACAGGATGTATTGCGGCACGATGAGCACATGCCCCGGCAGGAGCAGCGTGCCGATCATCGCGGCGAAGTAGAGCCCGCGCCCGCGGAACCGCAAGCGGGCGAACGCATACGCGGCCAGCAGGCAGGACGCGCAGTTGGCCAGGACCGTGAGGGTGGCGATGACGGCCGAGTTCCAGAAGAACGTGCCGAAGCCGACATCCATGCTCGACCAGCCGGCCGGATAATGCCCGAGCGTGGGATCCTTCGGCCAGAGGCTCACGCTGCCGACGATCTCCTCGGCGGGCTTGAACGACGTGCTGAGCATCCACAGCAACGGATACAGCACCAGGGCCATCAACCCGAGCAGGGCGAGCATTCTCAGGAAGCGCTTCATTGGCCGTCTCCATAGTGGACCCAGAATTTGCCGGTCGAGAAGAGCACGGCGGTGATGGTCGCGATGGCGACCAGGAACACCCACGCCATGGCGGAGGCATATCCCATCTCGTAATCGGTGAAGCCGGACTGGTAGAGGTAGAGCGTGTACATGAGGGTCGAGTCGACGGGCCCGCCGGTGCCGCCGGAGACGACATAGGCGGACGTGAAGCCCTGAAAACCGTTGATGGTCTCCAGCACCAGGTTGAAGAAGATGACCGGGGACAGGCCGGGCAGCGTGATGTGCCAGAAGGAGCGCCACCGGTTGGCGCCGTCCACGGCCGCCGCCTCGTAGAGCTCGTGGGGCACCTGCTTCAGGCCCGCCAGGAAGATGACCATCGGTGCACCGAACTGCCAGACCGCAAGCACGATAAGGGTTTGCAGCGCCCAGTCCGGCTCGTTGATCCAGTTCATCCCCTCGATGCCGAACAGGCCGAGGAACGCGTTGACCGCGCCGTCCTTGGACCACATCGCCCGCCACACCAGCGCGAGCGCCACACTGCCGCCCAACAGCGACGGCAGGTAGAACATCCCACGGAATATGCCGGTGCCGCGGCGCTCTTTGTTGAGCAGCAAGGCGACGCCGAGCGCCGCGGCGAGTTTGAGTGGCACGGCCACCAGGGCGAACACGACAGTCACCGTCACCGCGTGCCAATAGTGCGGGTCGTCGGCGAACATGCGCGTGTAGTTGTCGAAGCCCACCCACTTCAGCGCCGACCACTCCGACAGCAGGTCGTAGTTGGTGAAGCTGAGCACGAGGGACCCGAGCATGGGGATCGCGGTGATCCCCATGAGCCCGAGCAGCCAGGGCGACAGGAAGACGTATCCTGCGACACCCTCTTTGCGGTTGGTCGGATTACTACTTGAGCGCGGCATCGGCTTCCTTGATGAACGCCTCCGCCGCCGCGGCGGATGTGGCCTTGCCGTATTGCACGCTCTCGGCGTGCGTGATGAGCAGCGCCCGGACCTTGACGTGGCCCTTCGGCGGCACCGGCGGCGCCTGCCCGAACGACTTGGCCAGATCGGTCTCGAAAGCGAAGGCATTCTTGGTCACGGCGTCGGTGAGCCCGTCGGACACGGACTTGCGCACGTCCAGGTTGGCCGACAGACCGCGGTCGGCGCCCCACAGCTTGCCCACCTCGGGCGAGTTGACCAGGAAGTTGATCACGTCGACCGCCCGGTCCTTGCGCTCGCTGGACCGCGCGACCGAGAAGTACATCGCGGCGCGGGCCCACTGCGCGTTGGGGTTGCCCGGGTAGGCGACCACGCCGAGCGTGCGCTTGGTGAGCTTCTGCGTGTCGGCCAGCTGGTTGGCCCACAGGAACGACGTGCCCGCCTTGCCCGTGACGACCAGCTGCTTGGTGACGTCACCGGCGTTGGCCTCGTGGATGAGGTCGGCGGTCGGCGCGGCCTTGCGGTCGCGTGCGCCCTTCCACAGGTCGAACCACTTGGTGAGGTCCTCTTTGGACACGCCCATGACCTTGTTGCCGTAGAGCTCCTTGCCCTGCTGGCGCAGCCACATCCACAGAGCCTTGTAGTCGGCGCTGGGGTCCATCGTGCCGAACACCTTGCCGCCCGACTTCGTGGTGATGTCGGCCGCCCAGGTGATCAGGTCGTCCCAGCTCATGCCGGTCTTGGGCTCGGCCACGCCGAGCTCGGTGCACAGCTGCTTGTCGTAGATCATGCCGGGCGTGTTCTCACCCGTGGGCACGCCGGCCAGCTTGCCGCCGACCTCCGCGTATTTCCAGAGGCTCTCCGGGAACTTGGCCACGTCGAGCTTGCCGGAGTTTTTGTAGGGCGTGAGGTCCAGCGTCACGTTGCGCTCGGCGTATTCGCTGAGCGCGCCGTCGTCGATCTGGAAGAGGTCGGGCGCGTTGCCGCCCGCGGCCAAGGTCGCGAGCTTGTCGTAATACCCCTGGTTGCCCTGCCAGGTGGTCTTGAACGTCACGAACGGGTATTTGGCCGTGTAGAGCTTGAGCGCATCCTCGGTCGCCTTTGCCCTGGCCTCGGCGCCCCACCAGAAGACCGAGAGCTCCACCGGGTTGGTGGACTCGGGCGCGGGTGCCTCGCCGCCGCTCGTCCCGCAGGCCGCGAGGACGGGCAGGGAGAGCGCCCCCAATAACAGGGATCGCCTGCTAGTAACGTGTGACGTTGCGGCACGGTGCATGGGTCACTCCTTGAGTCGTGTTATCGGCCGCTGCCTGGGGACGCATGAGCAGATGCGGACCCCAGGTTCTTAAATAGGGTCTTAATTTCTTGGCGCCGGTCCGGAGGAATTCCGGATGACCAGCTCGGTTTGCAGCGTGACGAGCGCGGTGGTGCGGCGATCGTCTCCGTGGGCGAGCAGCATGTCGACTGCTGCCCGCCCGGCGGCCGCCGTGGGGGTGGCCACCGTGGTCAGGGTGGGCCGGGTGCGCCGGCTCAGCGCGGTGTCGTCGATGCCGACGACGCTGATCTGGGTCGGGACGGCGACCCCGGCCGAGTTGAGCCCGTCGATGAGCCCGACGGCCATGAGGTCGTTGTAGGCCAGGACCGCGGTCGCCCCGGTGCGGATGACCGCCTCGGCCTGGCCCACGCCACCGTCCTCGGTGGGCGGGTTGGGCCCGAGCACGGTCAGCTCGACCGACGCGGAACGGGCCGCGAGCGTCGCCGACCGGCGGATCTCGCGGTTGGTCCATGACCCGCGGGGCCCGCCGAGCAGTGCGATGTGCTTGTGCCCCAAGGCGACCAGGTGCTCGATGGCAAGCCGGGCACCCTGCGCGTGGTCCATCACGACTGCCGGAAGGCCGGGGACCGGGCGGTTGACGACCACCAGTGGCACGTCGCGCGAGAGCCGCTCGATCTGGGTGTTGCTCATGCGGGGGCTGCACAACAGCACGCCGTCGACCTGTTTGGCCAGCGCCAGCACCAACTCCTCCTCGACGTTGGCGTCTTCGTTGGTGTCGGCGATGAACAGGTGATAGTCCCGGCCCCGGGCATGCGTCTCGGCAGCCTTGATCAGGGGCGGGAAGAACGGGTTGGCGATGTCGGCGACGATCAGGCCGATGTTGTGCGTGCGCCCGGTGATGAGCGCCCGTGCCGCTCGATTGGGCCGGTATCCCAGCTGCTCGGCGCAGTCCAGCACCCTTGCCCGCGTGGACGGGTTGACCAGGTGCGGCGCGCTGAAGGTGCGCGACACCGTGGAAACATGCACGCCGCTTACCTTCGCGACGTCGCGGATGGTGGCCGGCACGGTGGCCCTCCTTCGCGAATCCGTCGTGTTCCCTCGTGTGACTGCAGCCCATTAATGCAAACGGTTGCGGCGATGTCAACGCTCGAAGGTTTCGATCCGGTTGCGGCAGTGGGTCTTGCGAGTGCTCGCACGCGGGCAAAATAGGACAATGTCGGGCAGGGGATTGACGTAGCCTTAACGCGATGGTTAGTTCGTTTGCAAACGTTTGTAGAAGGTGAGATCGAAGTGCGGTACGCGATCGTTGGTACCGGGGCGCGAGCCCGGATGTGGGCGCGCGAGCTGGGCCGTCACGGTGAGCTGGCGGCCCTGGCCGACACCAACCCGGCGCGGGTCGCGGTGCTCCAAAGGTCATTTCCCGCACCGGGTTACGACGCCGCCGACGTGACCGAGATGCTGGCCAAGGAGCGCGTCGACCTGCTCGTCGTGTGCACGGTCGACGCCACGCACGACACCTACATCGTGGCCGGGCTCGAGGCGGGCTGCGACGTCGTGACCGAAAAGCCCATGACCACCGATGCCGACAAGTGCCGGCGCATCCTGGACGCGCAACGGCGCACCGGCAAGCGGGTGACGGTCGGATTCAACTACCGCTTCCACCCCGTGCACGAGCAGCTGCGCGACCTGCTGCCGCGGATCGGCGAGATCGGTTCCGTGCACTTCGAGTGGCTGCTCGACGTGCGCCACGGCGCCGACTACTTCCGCCGGTGGCACCGCGACAAGGCCAACTCGGGCGGACTGCTGGTGCACAAGTCGACGCACCACTTCGATCTGGTCAACTGGTGGCTCAATGCGTCGCCCGAGACGGTCACGGCCTACGGGCGGCTGTTCTTCTACGGCGACGAGGCTGGCAAGAAGCACGGCTACGCGCGCGACTACGACCGGGCGCACGGCTCAGAAAAAGCGGCGGACGACCCGTTCGCGTTGCAGCTGCACGAAAACGAGGGCCTGCGCGAGCTCTACCTCGAGGCCGAGGCGCACGACGGCTATCACCGTGACCAAAACGTGTTCGGCCCCGGTGTGTCCATTGAGGACGACATGGCCGTGCTCGTGCGCTACAACACCGGCGCCACGATGTCCTACCACCTGACGGCCTACGCCCCTTGGGAGGGCTACCGGATCGCGTTCAACGGCAGCCGCGGGCGCATCGAGCTGGACATGGTCGAGTCCGACCACGTCGCGCCAAAGGTGTCCGGCGAGGTCAAGGGGCACAGCCCGGCCCTGCACGGCGAGGCCGGCGCGCGTGAGCAGGGCGGGGTCAGCCTGCGCCTGCGTGAGTTCTGGAAGCCGCCGGAGGAGGTGCCGATCGCGTCGTTTGAGCGGGCCGGCCACGGCGGCGCCGACGCCCGCATGATCGACGCGCTGTTCGACCGCGGAGCGTCCGCATTGGACGGCGCCCGATCGCTGCTGACCGGGCTGGCGGCCAATCAATCTATGGCGACGGAAGCGTCGGTGCGTGCCAACGACCTTCTCGACCTGAGCGAATGGGAGAGATGACAGGCATGCACGACGACATACTTTTCCCGGCGGAGCCGGAGACCCGGCGGATCGCCCGCGAGCTCTACACGCACGCCCGCGACCTGCCGCTGATCAGCCCGCACGGGCACGTCGACCCGGCCATCCTCGCCGAGGACACGCCCTTCCCCGACCCGGCAAGGCTGATCATCTCGCCGGACCACTACCTGACGCGGATGCTTCTGAGCCAAGGGATCCCGCCGGGGGAGCTCGGCGTCAAGCGGCTCGATGGCGGGCCGGTGCAGACCGACCCCAGGCAGATCTGGCGGACGTTCGCCGACAACTGGCACCTGTTTCGCGGTACACCATCGAGATTGTGGTTGGAAAAGACCCTCATTGAGGTCTTCGGGATCACGACACCGATGGGATACGACGTCTACGATGAGCTCGCCGGCAAGCTGACCGAGCCGGCGTTCCGGCCACGGGCGCTGTTCCAGCGGTTCAACCTCGAGGTGCTCGCCACGACCGAGTCCCCATTGGACCCTCTGGCGCACCATGCCAAGCTGCGCGACGAGGGCTGGGGCAAGCGGGTCGTCACGACGTTCCGGCCCGACGACGTCGTGGACATGGACTGGATCGGCTGGGCCGACCGGGTCGCACGGCTGGGCGAGGTGTCCGATTGCGACACTTCGACTTTTGGCGGATATCTGGAGGCTCTGCGCAAGCGGCGGCGCGTGTTCATCGAGCACGGCGCGACCTGCTCGGATCACGGTCACCCGACCGCGCAGATCGCCCCGGCGCAGGAGGCTCCGGCGATATTCCAGCGCGCGCTGCGCGGTCAGGTGAGTGCGGAGGAGGGAGAGGCCTTCCGGGCTCACATGTTGCACGAGTTCGCTCGGATGTCGCTTGAGGACGGTCTGGTGATGCAGCTGCATCCGGGATCGGTGCGCAACCACAACCGCTTCCTGCACCGCACCTACGGGCGCGACACCGGCGGCGACATCCCGCAGGGGACCGAATACACCGCCGCCCTCAAGCCGTTGCTGGACGCCTACGGGCACGACCCGCGGCTGCGCATCGTGGTGTACACATTGGACGAATACACCTACACCCGGGAGCTGGCCCCGCTCGCGGGCGGCTACCCGTCGCTGTTTCTCGGTGCGCCCTGGTGGTTCCTTGACGCGCCGGAGGCGTTGCGCCGCTGGCGCGAGGCGGTCACCGAGACTGCGGGCTTCTACAACACGGCCGGCTTCGTCGACGACACCCGCGCCTACTGCTCCATCCCCGTCCGCCACGACGTGGCCCGCCGGGTCGACGCCGGGTTCCTCGCCCGCCTGGTCGCCGAGCACCGGCTCGGGCTCGACGAGGCCGCGGAAACCATCGCCGATCTCGCCTACCACCTGCCGAAGAGGATCTTCAAAGTATGAAAATCGTTTCGTACGAGGTGCATGACGTCCGCTTCCCGACGGCCGCGGCGGGGGATGGGTCGGACGCCATCAATCGGGGCGACTACTCGGCCGCCTATGTGTCGCTGCATACCGACGGCGGGCCGAGCGGCGACGGGTTCACGTTCACCAACGGGCGCGGCAACGAGATCGCTTGCGCCGCAATCCATGCGCTGGCCCATCACGTGGTCGGACGGACGATCGAGGAGATCGTCGAGGAGCCGGTGAAGTTTTGGCGCTCGCTGACCGCCGACGTGCAGCTGCGCTGGCTGGGGCCGGAGAAGGGCGTCATCCACATGGCGACCGGCGCGCTGGTCAACGCGGTGTGGGACCTGCGCGCCAAGCTCGTGGGCTTGCCGATGTGGCGCCTGCTGGCCGAGATGCCGTCGGAGGAGTTGGTGCGCAGCATCGACTTCAACCACATCGTGGACGCGCTCACGCCCGAGGAGGCACTGTCGCTTTTGGAGGAACGCAAAGCCGGTTACGAGCAACGGCTTGCGGTGCTCGAGCGCGGCGGCTTCCCGTCCTACACGACCTCGGTCGGCTGGCTGGGATACCCGGATGAGCAGGTCAGAGAGCTCACCAAGGCCGCCTATGACGCGGGCTTGCGCGCCATGAAGATGAAGGTCGGCGGGCCGATCGACGACGATGTGCGCCGGGCGGGGCTGATCCGCGGCGTGATCGGCGGCGATGCCCTGCTGATGATGGACGCCAACCAGGTGTGGGACGTGCCCGAGGCGATCGCCAACATGGCCCGTCTCAAGGAGTTCGATCCGTACTGGATAGAAGAGCCGACCCACGCCGACGATGTGCTCGGGCACGCCGCGATCGCCAAGGCGGTCGCGCCGATCCGGGTCGCGACCGGTGAGGTGGCCGCCAACCGAGTGATCTTCAAGCAGCTGCTGCAGGCCAACGCGATCGGCGTGTGCCAGGTCGACGCGTGCCGGGTCGGCGGGGTCAACGAGGTGCTGGCGACGCTGCTCATGGCGGCCAAGTTTGACGTGCCGGTGTGCCCGCACGCGGGCGGTGTCGGCCTGTGCGAATACGTCCAGCACCTGGCGATGTTTGACTTCCTGCGCGTCGGAGGCTCGATGGAGGGCCGTATGATCGAATATGTAGATCACCTGCACGAGCACTTCGAGGACCCCATCACGGTCATCGATGGGCGCTACCAGGCGCCGACCAAGCCCGGCTACTCGGCGACGCTGCGGCCGGAGTCCATAGCCGAATTCTCCTTCCCGGACGGCCCGGTATGGCGACGCGACTGAACAGACATTCGGTCCTTGCGGCCGACTCGCGACCGCTGGTCGAGCCGGGCTCGTTCGCGGCGGGAATCGCCCACCTTGGGCTGGGTGCGTTTCATCGGGCGCATCAGGCGGTATACACAGAAGCGGCGATGGCGCGATCCGGCGGCGACTGGGGCATAGTCGGGGTCGCGCCTCGCTCCCATTCCGTCCTCAACGCACTGTCTGAGCAGGACTTTCTGTTCAGTGTGGTGACGCTTTCCCAATCCCTGGCGGGGACGAGGGCGGTCGCGGCCATGAGCGGCGGAGTCCACGCGGGCACCGACCCGGCCGGGGTGATCAAGCTGCTGGCCGACCCGGCGACCAAAATTGTCACGCTCACGCTGACAGAGAAGGCATATCGCGCTGACTCCGACATGATGCGGCTCCTCGTCGCCGGCCTGAGGGTCCGATGTGGAGCGCCCATCACGGTGCTCAGCTGTGACAACCTCCCGTCCAACGGGCGCGTGCTCGAGAGCGTGGTGCGCGGTCTCGCGCCGGAGCTGTCGCACATCACCTTCCCGTCATGCATGGTGGACCGGATCGTCCCCGCGACCACCGAGGCCACCCTGCAGCGGGCCGCCTCGGATCTGGGTGTCGCCGATCTGGCCGCGGTCGCCGCCGAGCCGTTCCTGCAGTGGGTCATCGAGGACGACTTCGCCGCCGGGCGCCCCGACTGGCCGGCGCAATACACCGACGACGTGACCCCTTGGGAGCACATGAAGCTGCGCACGCTCAACGGCGTGCACAGCGCGCTGGCCTATCTCGGCGCGCTGTCGGGCCGCGCCTACATCTGGGAGGCGCTGCGCCTGCCGGGCATGGCCGAGCTGTTGCGGCAATATGTCGCGACCGAGGTGGCGATCTCGTTCGAGCCGCCGGCGGGTGAAGACGTTGTGGCATATGGCGACAGCGTGCTGAGCCGGTTTGCCAACGCCGAGTTGGGCCACAAGACCCTGCAGGTCGCCATGGACGGGTCGCAGAAGCTTCCGCAGCGGCTGATGGCCGTGCTCAACAGCGTGCCGACGCCGCGGCTGGCCACGCTGATCGCGGCCGCCTGGGCCGAGTTCGCCGCGAGCGACGATCAACCGCTGGACGATCCCATGGCGCATGTCATCAAGGCCGATCCGTCCACCGAGGCGCTGTTTGGCGAGGAGGGTCTGTTGCCCGTGCCCGATCCGCAACGCCGCGCGATGATCGACGGCTGGCGCCGGGAGATCGCCAAACACGGGCCGGCAGAGGTGGTGCGGGTTTCATGAGTGCGAAGCGGGTGGCGCTGATCGGGGCGAACGGGCACGGCATCGTGCATCGCGAGCGCATCGCCGAGGAGCCCTTGGCGGCCCTCGTCGGGCTGTGCGATGTGGCCGAGGTGGCGGATCCACCCGACGGCGTGCCCGTTTTCACCGACGCGGAGGTGATGCTCAAGGCCGTCGAGCCCGAAGTCGTCATCGTCTGCACGCCTCCCGCCACGCATCTGCCGCTGGCCGTCGCCGCGCTGCGCGCCGGCGCCGATGTGCTGCTGGAAAAGCCGCCCGTGCTCGATCTGGCGCAGCACGAAATCCTTGCGGCCGTGGCCGTCGAGACCGGCGGCGCGGTGCAGGTGGGCTTCCAGGCGCTCGCCTCACCGGATCTGCCTTTCTTGAAGAGCTTGAATGCGGACGTTTCCGTTGTGGGCGCTTGGTTCCGGGCCGGGGAATATTGGGTGCGGTCGCCGTGGGCGGGGCGGCCCCCGCTCGACGGCGCGCTGCGCAATCCCTTCGCCCACGCGATAATGCAGGCCCTCGCGATCGTCGGCACGCCGGTGGTCCGGGTCGAGGTGGCGTGGTGCCGGTCGCGCGGCGACATCGAGGTGGACGACATCTCGACGCTGCGGCTGTCGTGCGCGGACGGGCGGCGTGTCCTCATCGGCGTTTCCCTTGCGTCAGAAGAGGAATTCATCGACGGGGAGATGCGGGTCGGCCCGGAGGTCCTCGACTTCCGCTCGTTCGAGGCGGATTCGTTGCTGCACAACCTGATCCAGCACCGTGAGGCCGGCGCGGCGTTGCTCGCGCCGCTGGCCGTGACGCGGTCGTTCACTGCGGTGGTGCAGGCGCTGAGCACGATGCCGACGCCCGGGTTGCTGGGGCACGCACCGGCCGGGATCGCCGGCATTTTGCGGCGCTGCGCGGCGGATTTCGCCCTGCTGAACGAGATCGACACTCCCTGGGCTGCAACTGCGACGGGCGGTGCTGCAAATATCGCCTAA